>JBGTSL010000052.1:0-8864 GCA_041940325.1 Brevundimonas sp. | reverse complement strand
ATGAAGAATTTCGCCGACGCCGACCACCCCTTCGCCAGCGCCCTGATCGGCGGGCGGGATCTGTTCGTCTCCGAGGTCGACGAGTCCGACGGCTCCATCGCCCGCTACGATCCGACCGTCGCCGTGGTCTCCAACATCTCGCTGGACCACAAGTCGATGGAGGAACTCCGAGACCTGTTCGGCGGCTTCACCGGCCGGGCCTCCACCGCTGTGCTCAACCTTGACAATCCGGAGACCGCGGCCCTCGCCCAATCCATGGTCGAGGCCGGGCGCGGCGACGCCGTGGTCGCCTTCGCGCTGGGCAATGACGCCGCCGACCTCTCCGCCCACGACCTTGAGCCGCTGCCGACCGGCATGCGCTTCCGACTGAAGGACCGGGCAGCGGGAACCGACCACCCCGTCGCCCTGCCCGTCCCCGGCGCCCACAACGTCGCCAACGCCCTCGCCGCCCTCGCCGCCGCGCGCGCCGTCGGCGTGCCGCTCGACGAGGCCGTCGCCGCGCTTGGGACCTTCTCCGGCATCCGCCGCCGGATGGAGCTGGTCGGCACGGCGAACGGCGTCACCGTGCTCGACGACTTCGCCCACAACCCGGACAAGATCGCCGCCACGCTCAAGACCCTGCACGCCTTCGACGGCCGCCTGCTGATCCTGTTCCAGCCGCACGGCTTCGGCCCGTTGAAGCTGATGAAGTCCGAATTCATCGACGGCTTCGCCGGCCTGCTGCGCCCCGACGACGTCCTGCTCATGCCCGAGCCGGTTTACTATGGCGGCACAACCGACCGGAGCGTCGGCAGCGAGGACATCGCCTCCGGCGTCCGGGCCGCCGGCCGCCACGCCGAGGCCCTGCCCACCCGAGAGGCCTGCGGCGACCGGCTGATGGCCCTCGCCCGACCCGGCGACCGCATCATCGTCATGGGCGCCCGCGACGACACCCTGTCGCAGTTCGCGGCGGAGCTTCTCGACCGCCTGCGCGCTTCGGCCGGATGATCCAGGACCTTCCGCCCCAGCTCCCCGAGGTCGTCATCACCGGCGCCCGCCTGCCGCCCGCCGCCGGCGAGGCCGCCTTCGCCGTCCTCCGCCTCAGCGACGCCGACCTGCGCGATCGGCAAAGGCTGGACGAGGCGCTGGCGACCGTTCCGGCCGTCTCCCTGTTCCGCCGCACCTCCAGCCTCGCCGCCAACCCGACCACGCAAGGGATATCGCTCCGCGCCATCGCCCCTTCGGGCGCCGGTCGCACCCTCGTCACCCTCGACGGCGTGCCGCTGAACGATCCGTTCGGCGGCTGGGTGATCTGGTCGCAGGCGCCGACCGAGAGCCTGTCCGGCCTCGACATCGTGCGCGGCTCGGGCGCCGGTCCTTACGGCGCGGGCGCGCTGACCGGCGTCATCCAGCTGCGCGAGCGCGACGCCGGCGCCGTGCTCGACGCCTCGATTGCCGAACGCGGCGACGCCCGGCTCGGCGCTTCGGGCTCGGCCGACGTGGGCCCGGCCCGCCTCGTGGCGTCCGGCCTCTACGAGACCAGCGACGGCTATGTCCCGGTGCGCGGTCCCGACGCCGGGGCCGCGGACCAGCCGCTCGATCTGCAGGTCCGCGCCGCCACCCTCCGGGCCGACGTCCCGCTGGGCGAAACCGCCCTGTCCCTGCGCGCAGCCGCCTTCGAGGAGGAACGCGGCTCGGGAGTCGAGAACAGCCGCGCCTCCGCCAGCGGAAACGTCCTCTCGGCCACCGCCGCCGTTCAGCCACGCGCCGACCGCACTGGCTGGCGGCTCCAGGCCTGGCGACGCGAGAGCGACCTGTCCAACACCTTCGTGGCCATCGCCGACGACCGTTCCTCGGCCAGTCTCGCCGCCTCTCAGGACGAGACCCCCGCCGTCGGCTGGGGCGCCAACGCCGCCCTGCGCCGGATCATCGTGAGCGGCATAGCCCGCGTCGAATGGGAGCTCGGCGCCGACGCCCGGTTCAACGAGGGCGAAACCCGCGAGCGCTTCCGCAACCTCGGCGCCGGCTTCACCCGCAGCCGCGTCGCCGGCGGCGAGAATTCCGTCGCCGGCGTGTACGCCGAAGGCTCCTGGACTTCCGGACCGTGGCTGGCCGCCGGCGGACTGCGCTGGGACGCCTGGTCGAACAGCGGGGGCCGCCGTCTCGAACGCGACCTCGCCACCGGCCTGCCGACGCTGGACGAGGCCGACCCCGACCGCTCGGGCGAGGTGGTCAGCGCCCGCCTCGCCGTCCGGCGGGAGATCGGCTCCGGACAGTCGCTGCGCGTCGCCGCCTACAGCGGCTTCCGTCCCGCCACTCTCAACGAACTGCATCGCCCGTTCCGCGTCGGCAACGACATCACCGAGGCCAACGCCGCGCTGGAACCGGAACGCCTTGCCGGGCTGGAGGCCGGCTGGTCCTGGACCGGCGACAGCGCCGCCGTCACCGCCACGGCCTTCTGGAACCGCATCGACGACGCCATCGTCAACGTCACTCTCGGCGAGGGTCCGGGAGTCTTCCCCCGCGCCGGCTTCGTCCCCGCCGGCGGTGTGCTGCGCCAGCGCCGCAACGCCGGAACCATCGAGGCGACCGGCCTGGAGATCGACGGCAGGTTCGACCTGTCCCCGGCCCTGTCGCTCCGCGCCGCCGCCTCCGCCACCGACGCCCGGATCAATGGCGGCTCCTCGGCGCCCCAGCTGACCGGCCTGCGCCCGGCCCAGGCGCCGATCTGGAGCGCGACCGCCGGGCTGGACTGGCGTCCGGTCGACCGCCTGACCCTCGCCGCCGATCTGCGCTGGGAAAGCCGCCGGTTCGACGACGACCTCAACAGCCGGGTTCTCGACGCGGCCGCAACCGTCGACCTCCGCGCCGACTGGGCCGTAACCCCGTTCACCGCCCTCTGGATCACCGCCGACAACCTGTTCGACGCCGAGGTCGAGGTCGCCGAGACGGGTACGGGCGTCGCCGGCTACAGCCCTCCGCGCACCTTCAGCCTCGGGGTCAGGCTGTCGCGCTGACGGTCGCTATTGCAAACCGTTCGCAACTTCGGCACAAGCCGGAGGTGACCGAAATCGCCGCCCCCGTCCGACCCCCGAAGGCCCTCAACGCCAGACGCTCGTTCTGGCTCAAGCAGCTGCATCAATGGCACTGGATCTCGGCGGCGCTCAGCCTGATCGGCCTGCTGCTATTCGCCGTCACCGGCATCACCCTCAACCACGCCGCCGACATCCCCGCCGAGCCGGTCACCGTCGAGCAGACCGCGACGCTGCCCGCGCCTTTGCTGGAGCGGCTGGCCGCCTTCCCGGAGGAGACGACCGATCCGGTCCCCAACGCCGTCGCCCGCTGGGCCGCGGACGCGCTGAAGGCGCGGATCGCCGGCCGCCCGACGGAGACCACCGCCGACGAAATCTACGTCTCCCTGCCCGAACCGGGCGGCGACGGCTGGCTGACCATCGACCGCGCCACCGGCGAGGCCCTGCGCGAGCGGACCACCCGGGGCTGGGTCGCTTACCTCAACGACCTCCACAAGGGCCGCGACACCGGCCCCGTCTGGTACTGGTTCATCGACGTTTTCGCCGCCGCCTGCATCGTCTTCGCCGTCACCGGTTTCGCCCTGACCTGGATGCACGCGCGACAGCGCCCCTCGACCTGGCCTCTGATCGGCCTCGGCCTGCTCATCCCCGCCCTCATCGCCCTGCTGTTCATTCACTGAGTGTCCCATGCGCAAGCTCCCCCTCGCCGCCACAGCCGTCGTCGCCGGGTCCATCGCCGGACCGGCCCTCGCCGCCGACCTGAACGTCTCGGTCGAGATTCCGCGCCTGTCGGTCGCGGCCTACCACCGGCCCTATGTCGCCGTGTGGATCGAGCGGCCCGACAACACAGCCATCCGCACCCTGGCCGTCTGGTACGAGGTCTCCAACGTCGCCGAGGGCAAGGACTGGCTCAAGGACATGCGCACCTGGTGGCGTCGCGGCGGCCGCGCCATGACCATGCCCGCCGACGGCGTCTCCAGCGCCACCAAGGCCCCCGGACGCCACACCGTCGCCGTCCCCGGCGCCCGGCTCGCGAACCTGCCCGCTGGCGACTACGTCATGGTGGTCGAGGCGGCCCGCGAACTGGGCGGCCGCGAATCCGTCCGCGTCCCCTTCCGTTGGGGAGCCGCCAATACCGCCCGCGCCTCGGGTTCCACCGAACTCGGCGCCGTCAGCGTCACCGTCACCCGCTAAAGGATGTTCGCCATGAAGAAGCCGCTCGCCCTTATCGCCGCTGTCGCCGCCCTGGCCCTCCCAATGTCGGCCCAGGCCCACCGCGCCTGGCTAGCCCCGACCGCCACCGTCCTGTCCGGCGCGGACGCCTGGGTCGGCTTCGACGCCGGCATGTCCAACGGCGTCTTCATTCCCGACCACGCCGCCATGAACCTCGCCGGCCTCGTCATCACCGCCCCGGACGGCTCGACCGCCCAGGCCGAGAACATGATGCGGTCGCGCTACCGCTCGACCTTCGACCTGCACCTGACCCAGCCCGGCACCTGGAAGATCGCCAATGTCTCGAGCGGCGTCATGGCCACCTACAAGCTCGACGGCGAAGACAGGCGCTGGCGCGGCCAGGCAGCCGAATTCCCCGGGGCCATTCCGGCCGGCGCGACCGACGTGGTCGCCACCCGCACCTCGAACCGGATCGAGACCTTCGTCACCCTTGGCGCCCCGACCGACAGCGTCTTCACCAATCCGGCCGACGGCCTCGCGCTCATCCCTGTGACCCATCCGAACGACCTGGTGGCCGGCGACGCGGCGACCTTCAAGCTGTCGATCGACGGCCTTCCGGCCGCCAACGTCGAGGTTACGGTCGCCCGCGGCGGCACGCGCTACCGCGACAATCCGGAAGAGATGACCGTGACCACGGGCGCCGACGGCGCCTTCACCGTCACCTGGCCCGAGCCCGGCATGTACTGGCTCAACGCCTCGGTCCGCACCCCGGCCCAGGGCGAGACCATCGCCGCCAGCGCCCAGTACGTCGCCGTCATGGAAGTCCTGCCCTGACCGATCGCCCCTCATCGTCGGGAGGCGAGGCCGAGCCGCGAACGGCCAATCGGGTCCTCATCCCCAACCACGGCCGGGTCCCGGAGCGCCCGCCGCAGAACTTCATCTGGGACTTCGCCGGCGAAACCATGGGCACGACCTGGGCGGTCCGTCTCGTTCCGCCGCCGGGCCTCACCCGCGCCGCCTTCCAGTCGGCCATCGAGGACGAGCTGAGCCGGATCATCCTGTTGTTCAGCCACTGGGAGCCGCGTTCGGAGCTGTCGCGCCTCAACGCCGCCCCGCCCGGCTTCTGGGCTGTGTCGGAGCCGTTCTGGACCCTGCTCAACACCGCCCTCGATCTGGCGGACGACACCAATGGCGCGGTCGACCCGACGCTCGGCGCTCTCGTCGATCTGTGGGGCTTTGGCCCGCCGGGTCCGCGCCCGCTCGACGCCTTCAGCAAGGGCTTCACCGTCCCCTTCGAGGACGAGATCGCCGCCGCGAAGGCCCTCAGCGGCTGGGGCCGGCTGCGCCTCAACCGCTCCGCCCGCGCGGTCCAGCAGCTCGGCGGGGTCAAGCTCGACCTGTCCGGCATCGCCAAGGGCCACGCCGTCGACAACGTCTCCGAGCGGCTCACCGCCATGGGCGCGACCCATCACCTCGTCGAGATCGGCGGCGAGCTGCGCGGCGCCGGGGTCAAGCCCGACGCACGTCCGTGGTGGACCGAGCTGCAGCAGGCGCCCGGGGCTCCCGCCCCGCGCACCGTCGCCGCCCTGTTCGACATGGCCGTCGCCACCTCAGGCGACTGGATCAGAAATTACGAGGTCTACGGCCGGACCTACAGCCACACCATCGACGGCCGCACCGGGCGGCCGGTGAACAATGGCGTCGCCTCGGTCACCGTCCTCGCCGAGACGGCCCTGTACGCCGACGCCATGGCGACGGCCCTGACCGTGATGGGGCCGGGGGAAGGCCCGGCCTACGCCGAGGCCATGGGCATCGCCGCCGCCTTCGTGGTGCGTGGCGAGGACGGCCTGACCGAGACCGTGACCCCCGCCTTCGCCGCCATGTTGTCCGAGGGCGCGTGACCGCTGATCCGATCCGCTGGCTGTGGGCGGCCGTCACCGTGGCCCTGTGGCTCATGGCCGTCGCGGCCGTCGCCTGGCGCCGCGCCAGGATCCGCCGCGCCGCCCTCGACCGCGCGTCCGCCCTCGCTTCGACGGAGGACGCGAACGCCCTGCTCGTCGCTTTCGCGAGTCAGACCGGACAGGCCGAGGAACTGGCCTGGATGACGGCGTCCGGTCTGTCGGAGGCCGGCGTCCCTGCCCGCGTGGCCCTGCTCGGCGATCTCGAGCCGGACGAACTCAGGTCCGCCGGCCGGGTTCTCATCATTGCCTCGACCACGGGCGAGGGCGACGCCCCTGACGCCATGTCGTGGTTCGCCCGCAGGCACATGACCGCGCCGGCCGACCTCGCCGGACTGTCCTACGCCCTGCTGGCCCTTGGCGACCGCACCTACGCCGACTTCTGCGGTTTCGGCCGGACGCTCGACCAATGGCTGCGGCGCTCGGGCGCGACGCCCCTGTTCGACCGGGTCGAGGTGGACAACGGCGACGCCGGCGCCATCCGGCACTGGCAGCACCAGCTCGGCGTGGTCACAGGCCACGCCGTCCAGGCCGACTGGACCCCGCCCGCCTTCGACCGCTGGCGGCTCGTCGAGCGCACCCATCTGAATCCCGGCAGCCCGGGCGGCGAAGCCTGGATGCTCGCCTTCGAGCCCGTCGATCACAACCCGAGCTGGGTCGCCGGCGACATCGCCGAGATCGGCCTGCCCGGCGATCCGTCTCCCGGCAGCCGCGAATACTCCGTCGGCTCCCTGCCCGCCGACGGCCGGGTCGAGTTCATCGTCCGCCTGATGACCCGGCCGGACGGATCGCCCGGTCTCGCCTCAGGCTGGCTGATCCGGGACCTCGCCCCCGGCGACCCGGTCGCCATGCGCATCCGCGTCAACCGCAGCTTCCATGGGCCCGCGCCGGAGACGCCGCTGATCCTCATCGGCAACGGCGCCGGCCTGGCCGGCCTCCGCGCCCACTGGCGCACCCGCGCCGGCGCCGCGCACGGCGGGACCTGGCTGATGTTCGGGGAGCGCACCTCGGCCCACGACAGCTTCCTCGACTCCGAGCTCCGGGCCGCCCGCGCCTCCGGCGTCCTGACCCGGGTCGACCGGACCTTCTCCCGCGACCCGGGCGACGGCCGCTATGTGCAGGACCTGATCGTTCAGAACACGGATGAACTCGCCGCTTGGGTGGATCGCGGCGCCGTCATCCTCGTTTGCGGCAGCCTTGAAGGCATGTCGACCGGCGTCCATGCGGCGCTGGAAAGCGCCCTCGGCGCGGACCGGCTGCTGGAGTTGACCGAAGCCGGCCGCTACCGCCGCGACGTCTACTAGCCGGTCAGACCTCGGCCCAGCGGCGCAGAAGGTTGTGATAAACGGCCGTCAGCTCCAGCACCGCCGGGTCCTTCGGTCCCCTGTCGGCGTTGACCCGCTGGATCGCCACGTCCATCCGGAACAGGGACTCGCGGTCGGCGTCGTCCCGCACCAGACTCTGGATCCAGAAGAAGCTCGCCACCCGCCGGCCCCGCGTCACCGGAGTCACCCGGTGCAGGCTCTTGGACGGATACAGCACCAGATCGCCCGCCGGCAGCTTGACCGACTGCGGCCCGTACATCTCCTCGACGATCAGTTCGCCGCCGTCGTAGGTCTCGGGCTCGGAGAGAAACAGCGTCGCCGACAGATCGCTCCGGATGCGGACGGCCCCCCGCTGCCGGATGGCGTTGTCGACGTGGGTCCCGAAATGCTCCCCGCCCTCGTAGGCGTTAAACAGGGGCGGAAAGATCGTATGCGGCAGGGCGGCCGAGACGAACATCGGATTGGCGTTCAGCGCCTGCAGCACCAGCGCCCCGACCTCCCTCGCCTCGACGCTGTCCTCGGGCAGTTGCCGGTTGACCTTGGCGGTCGCCGACTGGTGCCCCGAGGTGGCGTTGCCGTCGGCCCACGGCCCGGCGTCCAGCCGCGCCCTCAGGGTCGCGACCTCGTCCTTTGAAAAGACGCCGGGGATGTGCAGGAGCATGGCGGCCTCAGTAGCGCAGGTTCAATGTCAGGATAGCCTGTCGCCCCGGGGCCGGATCGGCGTGGTGCACCCCGTTGGTGCGCAGGATGTAGTCCTCGTCTCCGGCGTTCTGCACGTTCAACTGCAGCGAGGCGCTGTCGGTCAGATCATACGAGGCGAACAGGTCCACCCGCGTCCAGGCCGGGGCATAGACCGCGTTGGAGCCGCCGCCCGCCCCGCCCTGGTTGCCGCCGAAGCTGTCCGAGACATGGTAGACGCCGCCGCCGAGACTCAGCTTCGGCGTCGCCCGCCAGGTGCTGAACAGGCTGAAGCTGTGCTCCGGCGTATTGGCCAGAGGATCGCCGACATTGGCGTTGTTGTAGGCCCCGGACACCAGTTCCGAATCCATCCAGGTGTAGCCGCCGAACACCTGCCACGCCCGGGTGATGTTGCCGGACACACCCAGCTCGACGCCCCGCACCTCGGCCTCGCCGGCCTGTTCATACACCCCCGGCGCGACCTGGATCTGGGCGTTCTCGCGCCTGAGCACGAAGGCTGCGCCGGACACCGCCAGCCGGTCATCGAACAGGTTGGTCTTGGCCCCGACCTCGAAGCTTTCGGCCTCCTCCGGGTCGAGCAGTTCGCCCGACAGATTGCCCGACCCGCTTCCTCCGGCGCCGTTCTGGTCGCCCCCCGAGACGGTCGGCGGCGTCGAGGAGGTCGCCCACGAGGCATAGAGGCTGGAGTTCGCCGTCGG
>JBGTSL010000051.1:0-8968 GCA_041940325.1 Brevundimonas sp. | reverse complement strand
GCCTTGGCGGCGGAATAGTTGGTCTGGCCGATCTGGCCCTTCTGGCCGTTGATCGAGCTGATGTTGACGATCCGGCCGAAGCCCCGGTCGCGCATGCCGCCGATCACCTGACGCGTCATGTTGAAGACGCTGTCCATGTTGACCCGGATCACGTCGGACCACTGGTCGGCGGTCATCTTGTGGAAGAAGCCGTCGCGGGTGATGCCGGCGTTGTTGACCAGGGTGTCGATCGGCCCCAGCTCGGCCTCGACCTCGGCCACCGCCCGCTGGCAGTCCTCGAACGACCCGACATTGCCCTTGACCACCATGACGCCCAGTTCGCGCGCGGTGGCCTCCGCGGCCTCGACATTGCCGGAATAGCCGGCCGCGACCGCCATGCCGTCCTCCTTGAGGCGCTGAACGATCGCCTTGCCGATGCCGCGGGTGCCGCCCGTGACCAGAGCCACTCGTGCCATGTCCGTTTCCCTGTCCTTGAGCGGCGGCCTCTCCCGGGCCGCCTGCGTATGGATACGCTTTAGCCCGCGAGGCGTTGCGCGGAAAGACGCCGTTACGCGTCGGCGAACCGGCTCATGTCGATGACGAAGCGATAGCGCACGTCTGATTTCTCCATCCGCTCATAGGCCTCGTTGATCTGGTCCGGCGCGATCAGCTCGATGTCGCAGGCGATGCCGTGCTCGGCGCAGAAATCCAGCATCTCCTGGGTCTCGCGGATGCCCCCGATCAGCGATCCGGCCACCGACCGCCGCCGCCACAGCAGGCCCATTGCGTAGACCGGCAGGCCTTCGGTGGTCAGGCCCAGCATCACCATGGTCCCGTCGCGCGCCAGCAGCTGCACATGGCTGGCGATCTCGTGGGTGGCCGAGACGGTGTTGATGATCAGGTCGAAGGACTCGGCGGCCGCCTTCATCGCCGCCTTGTCCGAGTTGATCAGGAAATGCTTCGCCCCCATCCGCTCGGCGTCGGCCTTCTTGCGGTCCGAGGTCGACAGCACCGTCACCTCCGCGCCCATCGCCGCAGCCTGCTTGACCGCCATGTGGCCGAGGCCGCCCAGACCGATCACCGCCACCTTCGAGCCGGGCCCGATCTTCCAGTGCCTCAGCGGGCTGTAGGTGGTGATGCCCGCGCACATCAGAGGCGCGGCGGCGTCCAGCGGCAGGCTGTCCGGAATGCGCAGGACATAGTTCTGGTCGACGGTGATCCGGTCGGAATAACCGCCTTGGGTGATCTTCTGGCCGACGTCGCCGCCCTTGGAGTCGACCGAACCGTAGGTCTGGGTCATGCCGGGCACGCAGTACTGTTCCTCGCCCTCGCGGCAGGATGGACAGCTGCGGCAGCTGTCGACCATGCAGCCGACCCCGACCCGGTCGCCGACCTTGAAGCGGCTGACGTTGGCGCCCACGGCCGTCACCACCCCGGCGATCTCGTGGCCCGGCACGATGGGGTAGCGGGTGCCGCCCAGGTCGTTCTTCACCACATGCAGGTCCGAGTGGCAGACGCCGCAGTATTTGATCTCGATGGCCACGTCATCCGGCCCCGAATCGCGCCGCTCGAAGCTGTACGGCGACAGCGGGGCGTCGGCGGCGGTGGCGGCGAAGGCGCGGGTGGCGATGGGCATGGTCGATCCTCGGGCTGGTCGGTCAGGTGCAGGTGACTACGAAGGACCGCCCCCGCAAGATCACCAGCCGCGGCGCCCGTCGACGTGGCGGACCGGGACGGCGTCCAGATCGAAGTCGTCGAACAGACGGGCGTTCAGAACGATGCGCGCCGGCCGGTCCTCGCCCGCGTCCGTCGTCCAGGCGTCGGCTTCGGCGAACACGGCGCTGCCGCAGACGACGCAGTGGTGATAGGCCATCATCCGGTCACCCCACTGATAGTCGGCCAGGGTTTCCGGCGTCAGGTCGAACGCCACCTCGCCGGGCGCGCAATAGGCGGCCAACGTCCCCCGCTTGGTGCAGGTCGAGCAGTTGCAGGCCGTCACCGTCTCCGGCGCCGGAGCGGCGAAGCGCTGGGCCCCGCAGTGGCAGCTTCCGTGCACCCGGCCCGTCATTGGCCGAGCTTCGCGATCAGAGCCTGGGCCGCCGCCGGATTGCGCACCTTGGCGCCGGCGATGAAATAGGCGAACACCTCGCCCCGCTCCGACCACGACCGCGCCCGGTCGGCGATGGCGTCCAATTCTTTCGACGTCATGCCGGTGGGCTCGTCCTCGCGGCTGGACATCAGCCGGGCGTAGGTGAAGTCGGCGGTCGGCTGGTCGATGCGCGGCCACTCCGGCGCCTCGTCGTCCTCGGCGTAGACGATGGCGGCGCCGTATTTCGCCGCCAGATCGTAGAATTCCTGCGTCTCGAAAGTGGCGTTCCGCACCTCAAGGGCGTGGCGCAGCCGCAGCCCGTCCTTCTCCTTGGGCAGCAGTTTCAGAAAGCCCTCGAAGTCGACCGGATCGAACTTCTTGGTGGCCATGAACTGCCAGTTGATCGGCCCCAGCTTGTCGCCCAGCGCCGTCAGCCCCTGATCCAGGAACCGCCCCATCGACTCGCCCATCTCCGCCAGCACCTTGCGGTTGGTGCAGTAGCGGCTGGCCTTGACCGAAAACACGAACCCCTCGGGCGTCTCGTCCCGCCACTTCATCCAGCTGTCCGACTTGAAGGTCGAATAGTAGGTGCCGTTGATCTCGATAGAAGTCAGGGCGCGGGAGGCGAATTCCAGCTCACGCTTCTGAGTCAGGCCTTCCGGATAGAAGACCCCGCGCCACGGCTCATAGGTCCAGCCACCTACGCCGACATGGATGGGATGGGTCATCGATGATCTCCTGTCGGGTTGCCGATCCAGTCTTCATGGCCATGGCGGACACGGAGAATGTGCACGCCGCCCTCGTCGAGGGCATAGATGACGATGTGCGAGCGGAACGGAAGAGCACGGACCGGCCTGTCCAGCCCGTCCCGCTGCGGAGCGGACTCCGGAAATTCAGCCAGCCGCTTGATCGCCAGCCGCAGGGCCGCGGCATAGGCGTCAGCCTGCCTCACGCCAAAGTCCTCAACACCGTGTCGATAGATTGCCCGGACATCCGCGCGCGCAGCTTCGGAGAACCGAAGGTCGGCCGCTCAGGCGGCGCGAGTGCGGGCGACGGCCTCGGCCCGCGCTTCGGCGAAGATTTCATCCACGGTCAGGTTGCTGACGCCCGAGGCGTAGGCCTCATCGATCAGCCTCTGCATGTGGGCGATCTTGTCCGCCTTGATCTGCTCGCGGCGGATCAGGTCGCGGACGTAGTCGCTGGTGTTGCTGTAGCGGCCGTCCGCCGTCTGCGCCTCGACCCACGCCTTCATCTGGTCGGGAAGGGAGATGTTCATCGTAGCCATCAGGGGACGGTGCGCTCCATGGCAATCCTTGTCAACGCGACGGTCAGACGCCGACCAGCAGCCGGTAGGCCGCCGTCGCCTGCGCCCGCGCCGTCTCGTCATCCAGCAGGCGCCGCGAATGGCCGTAGGCCAGGACGATGCCCTTGAACTGGAACACCAGCACCTCCAGCGCGGCGTCGTCGGCGTTGGGGTTCAGCGCCCGGAACTCGCGCTTCAGCACCTTGGCCCAGCGCTGCTGGCTGGCCTTCAGCGTGTCGCGCAGCGGCCCCGGCTGGTCGTCCAGCTCGATCGCCGCCGCCTTCAGGGGGCAACCGCCCGGGCGGTCCTCTCCGTCGATCCAGTCCAGCTCGCCCTGAAAGATGCGATCCAGCCGTTCGCGGCCGGGGGTCAGCGGCTCGGCCGGCCGCCACACCGCCTCGGTGAAGCGCTCGATCATGGCGTCGACCAGTTCGATCTGCAGCGCCTCCTTGGACTGGAAATGCTTCAGCACCGCGCTCTTCGACACCCCGGCGGCCCCCGCGACGTCCTGCAGGCTGACGGCGGCGAGGCCGCGCACGGTCACCTGGGTCATCGCCTCGTCGATCAGCCGGGCGTGGGTGGCGGCGCCTTTGGGCGGCATCGAAAACATCTCCAGCGAACAAAAGTAGCCGAACGGTCACTTTTGTATTGACTCGAAGTGACCGAGCGGTCACTCATATGTGCACGGTCGGTCACTTTTGCACGAACCGGCCGCCCTGAACAGCCCCAAGGAGGCTCCGATGCTTCTCATCTCCCTGATCTCGGCGACCCTCGCCGTCGCCCAGCCCGCCCCCGCCCTCGACGCCGCCGCCACCCTCGCCGAACCGGGCGAGGCGCGCCGCATCATTCTCGACGGTCGTTCCTGGGCCTGTGGACCCGACGGCGCCTGCGTCGCCCGCGGCGCCGGGGCCTCCCAGCCGGTCCTGCGCGAGTGCCGCCGCTTCGTCGCCCGTCTCGGACCCGTGACCCGCTACGAGCGCGACGGCGTCGCCCTGACCGTGGCCCAGCTGGCGCAATGCAACGCCGCGGCGGCCTGACCGGTCAGGCTCCGACGACGGCCCCGATGCCGGCCAGCAGGCTGGCGGCGGTGACCGGTTTGGCGACGTGGCTGTCCGCCCCGGCCGCCAGCGCCTCCTCGCGGTGCTCGGCCATGGCGTTGGCGCTCAGCATCACCAGCGGCGTGCGCGCCCGGCCTGTCCCCGCTTCGAGTTCGCGGATCCTTCGTGTCGCGCTGAGCCCGTCCATGACCGGCATCTGCATGTCCATCAGCACCACGTCGAAGGACCCGGCCTCGAACGCCGCCAGGGCCTGGGCGCCGTCGCCGGCGATCACCACCTCGGCGCCCTGGCTGGCGAGGATCAGCTGCACCACCCGCTGGTTGGTGGGATGGTCCTCGGCCAGCAGCACCCGCAGCGGCCGTCCCGCTTCCGGCAGGTCGGCGGGCGTGGCGTCCAGCTCGCGGGCGTCGTAGTCGGCCAGACTGGCGGCGCGCCGCAGCGGCAGGACGAAGCGGAAGCGGCTCCCGGCGCCCGGGGTCGAGCGCGCCTCGATCTGGCCGCCCATCATCTCGACCAGCGAGCGGCAGATGGACAGGCCCAGGCCGGTGCCCCCGAAACGGCGGGTGATGGTGCTGTCCGCCTGGTTGAACCGGTCGAACAGGCGCGCCGCGTGATCCGAACCGAAGCCGACGCCGGTGTCCTCGACGGTCAGGGCCAGATGGTGGTCGTCGCCGCGCCCCTCCGGATCGTCGGACCAGACCTCCACCGAGACCGACACCGCGCCCTCGGCGGTGAATTTGATCGCATTCGACAGCAGATTGCCCAGCACCTGACGGATGCGGGTGCTGTCGCCGAGGAACTCGCCCCGCGCTTCCGGTGAGCGGCGCACGTGAAAGGCCAGGCCCTTGTCCTCGGCGCGCGCCTGGTTCATCGCCAGCGGCTCCAGCGCCTCCTCCAGATCGAACGGGCGGCATTCCAGGGTCAGTTGGCCGGCCTCGATCTTGGACACGTCGAGGATGTCCGAAACCAGACGCTCCAGCGTGTGGCCGGAGCTGCGGATCAGGCCCACCATCTCCGCCTGGTCGTCCGACAGCGGCGTGCGCGACAGCGCGTCGACGATCCCGATCACCCCGTTCAGCGGCGTGCGGATCTCATGGCTCATATTGGCCAGGAAGTCCGACTTGGCCCGGTTGGCGGCTTCGGCGGCCGCCTTGGCCTCGCGCATCGAGTGTTCCGCCGCCACCCGGTCGGTGACGTCCCGGGCCACGGCGTAGATGCGGTCGCCGAAACGCTGCGCCCGCCACTCGAGGGTCCGGTAGTGCCCGTCCTTGTGCCGGTAGCGGTTGATCTGTCCCAGCACCGGGTCGCCGGAGCGGCGGTTCTCCACCTCGACGACGCCTTGCCGGGTCGCGGCCAGGTCGTCCGGATGCACGAGATTGAGCAGGATCTTGCCGCGCATCTCCTCGGGGGAATGGCCCAGCGCGGTCTGCCAGGACCGGCTGACCCGGACGATCCGTCCCTCCAGATCGCGGATCACCAGAAGGTCCAGCGAGACGTCGAAAAAGCGGGCCAGGTCGTCGGCGTCCGCCGCGGCGCCGACGCGCCCGGCGTCAGGGCCTTCGTCATACAAGGCGGCCGGCGCGCTGCAACTCATGCTGGTCGTCGATTCCCCGAATCTCTGGCGGCCAGACCTACACCCTTCCGGTTAAGCCCGCATTGCCGTCAGTAGGCGAAGTCGCGATACATCCGGCTGACGTCGCCCTGCCAGTCGCCGTGATACAGCTCCAGCAGCCGGTCGGCCGGGGTGATCCCGCTGTCGGCGATATCCTCCAGCTCCGAAAGATAGCCGCGCTCGTCGACCATGCCGCCCGAGAAGCGGGCGCGGTTCTTCAGCCCGTGGCGGGCGATGTCGACCAGGTCCACCGCCACATCGCGCACCGACCGTCCGGCGACCTCGGCCTTCAGCCCCAGCCGCGTCACGTCCCGGCGCAGCCGCTCGTGGTCGGCGATGTCCCAGTCCTTGACCAGGTCCCAGGCCGCGGCCAGCGACGGCGCGTCGTACAGCACCCCGGCCCACAGGGCGGGCAGGGCGCAAATCCGGCTCCACGGCCCGCCGTCGGCGCCGCGCATCTCCAGATAGGCCTTCAGCCGCACCTCGGGGAACAGGGTCGTCAGGTGGTCGGCCCAGTCCTTCGCCGTGGCCCGGTCGCCGGGCAGGGCGTCCAGCTTCCCGTCCATGAAGGCGCGGAACGACTGGCCGGACAGATCGACATAGCGGCCGTCGCGCTTGGCGAAATACATCGGGACATCCAGCGCATAGTCGGCGTAGCGCTCGAAGCCGAAGCCGTCCTCGAAGACGAAGTCCAGCATGCCGGTGCGGTCCGGATCGGTGTCGGTCCAGACATTGGCGCGGGCGCTGAGGAAGCCGTTCGGCTTGCCCTCGGTGAACGGCGAACAGGCGAACAGGGCCGTCGCGATCGGCTGCAGCGCCAGCGAGGTGCGGAACTTCGCCACCATGTCGGCCTCGCTGTCGAAGTCGAGGTTGGCCTGGATGGTGCAGGTGCGCAGCATCATGTCGAGGCCCAGATTGCCCTTCTTCGGCATATAGGCGCGCATGATGTCGTAGCGGGCCTTGGGCATCACCGGGATGTCCTCGCGCCGCCACAGCGGATCGAACCCGGCCCCGAGGAAGCCCAGACCCAGCTGGTCGGCGACCTGTTTGACCTCCATCAGGTGGCGGCCGGTCTCGTCGCAGATGTCGTGGATGTCCTTCAGGGGCGCGCCTGACAGCTCGAACTGCCCGCCGGGCTCGAGGCTGATCGAGGCGGTGTAGCCCTCGGCGTTCTCGCGCTCGAGGGCGATGACGTGGCCGCCCTCGCTCACCTCGCGCCAGCCGAACCGGGTCAGCCCCTCCAGCATGGCCTTGATGCCGTTGGGCCCCTCATAGGCCGGACGCCGCAGCGTCGACATGTCGAAGCCGAATTTCTCGTGCTCCGCCCCGATGCGCCATTCGGACTTGGGCTTGGACCCCTTCGACATGGCGCCGATCAGGTCTTCGCGGGTGAGCGGTTCGGCGTCGGCCATGTGGTGTTCCAGCCCCTCGTGTCGCCGCTAGATGGGCGGACCGAGCGGTCGGCTCAAGCCCCATTCTGCTCCGGCATCGATAAGGCCGGCTTGGGACTATCGTTCCCAGTCCCCCACCGCCGCCTGCCACAGCGTCAGCGCCGCCGTCGCCGCCGTATCCGCCCGCAGCACGCGCGGTCCCAGCGACACCGCCGTGGTGAACGGCAGGGCCCGCAGCCGCTCGCGCTCCTCCGCCGCGAACCCGCCCTCCGGCCCGATCAGGATCGCCCAAGGCCCAGCCGTTCCTCCCCCACCGGGGGAGGGGGACCGCGAAGCGGTGTAGGGGGCTGCGGTCCTTAGCGCCGCCGTCGCCGGCTCACCCCCCGTCTCGTCGCAGAACATCAGCCGCCGAGCGGCGTCCCACTCGTCCAGCAGCGCCTCCAGCTTCACCGGCAGATCGATCCCCGGCACGTCCAGTCGTCCGGTCTGTTCGGAGCTCTCGACCGCGATGGCTTCCAGCCGGTCCATCCGCACCCGGTCGCCCTGCGTCCGCCGCGTCGTCACCAGCCCGATCCGCGCCGCCCCCAGCTCGGTGGCCTTCTCGACCGCGAACTCCAGCGCCGATTTCTTCACCACCGCGATCAGCAGATGCACGTCCGGCACGGTGGTCTGGGGCCGCGCCTGTTCCACCGCTTTCAGCACCACGCCTTTCTTCAGCACCTCGGCGACGACGCACCGCCACTCGCCGTCGACGCCGTTGAACACCAGCAGCGCATCCCCCGCCTTCAGCCGCATCACCTGCGTCAGATAGCGCGACTGGTCGAGCGTCGGCAGGACCGCCGCGCCGGCGGACAGGGGCTGGGGAACGTGGAGGCGGATCATGGTTTCACCCGATCTCGATCACGTCGACGTCGTCAGCGACGGCCGTCGTCAGGATACGCAGCGAATGTGTGCGGATCAGATCGTCGATGAAGGCGGTCGGCTTGTTGCCGCACCGCAGCCAGACGACCTTCGGAGGTTGCCCGAGAAGAGCCGACAGGTCGGCGAAATCCGAGTCCAGGGTCACGATGCAGAATCCATGCTCAGCCGCATAACGCCAGATCGTCCGATCGTCGGCGGTGTCGAGGCCGAGGGTGCGAACCTGGCTGGACTCGGGAAAGGCATGCGCCAGGAGCGCAGGCAGTCGATGGCTCAGATTCTGGTCGAACAGGAGCTTCAAGCGGGCAGGGTCGCGGTCCGGCGCTGCCGGTCGGCGGCGTAGGCCAGGACCGCCCGGATATCCTCTTCGGTCAGCTCGGGGAACTCCCGAAGGATGGCCTCGTGGCTCATGCCTTCGGCCAGCCATCCCAGCACGTCAGCCACCGCGATGCGCATTCCCCGCACGACCGCTTGGCCGCCCCGCTTGCCGGGCTCGATGGTGATGCGCTGACGGTAGTCGATCATGAGCGGGAAGATAGCACGTCGCCCGACCTCTCCCAATTGCTTCGCGGGCCTCAGAGCGTCCGCGCGATCAGCAGCTTCATGATCTCGTTGGTG
>JBGTSL010000050.1:0-8979 GCA_041940325.1 Brevundimonas sp. | reverse complement strand
GGACCTGGCCGCGACGATCTACACGCGCTTCGGTCTCGACCCCGCGACTGAGGTCCACGACGCCGCCGGCCGCCTTTACAGGGTCTCCGAAGGCAGCCCGGTTGCCAGGTTGTTCGAGCGCGTCTGACGCCTCGTCGCCCTCAGCCGACGACCTTCCGCCGGGTGTACAGCCGCGCCCACCGGCAAAGGAACAGGCGCTTGAGCTCCGTCGCGGTGGGGAACCGGCGGGCCGGGTCCTTCGCCAGCAGGCCCGCGATGATCTCCTCCAGCCAGGGGGGCAAGTCCGGGTTGATGGTGCGGACCGGCGGGGGGCAGCAATCGAACAGGGCGCGGAGGACGGGGGAGAGGGTGTTCCCGGGGAACGGGAGCCGGCCGGTGCAGGCGACGTACAGGACGCAGCCCAGGGAGAACATGTCGGACGGGGGGCCGACCGGTTGCCCATCCGCCTGCTCGGGGGCCATGAACGTCGGCGTGCCCACCAGCCCGCCGTTCTGAGTAAGGTGGGCTTGCCCGGTGCCGTAGACGAGGCCGAAGTCTGCGACCTTGATTCGCCCGTGCGCCTCGTCCCACAGCAGGTTGGCCGGCTTGACGTCACGATGGACCAGGCCGGCGGCGTGGGCGGCGGCGAGGCCCCCGCCGGCATCGACCCCGATGCGCAGGATGGCAGGGAGCTCGAGAGGGGCTGCCTCCAGGCGCGCCTCGAGCGACGTTCCCTTGACGTATTCCATGACAAGGTAGGGGATCGCGTTCACCTCTCCGACGGTGTGGACGCGGACGATGTTCTCGTGAGTGAGGTTGGCGATGGCCTGGCCCTCGCGCAGGAATCGAGCCCGGGCCTGACCCTGGCTGGCAAGATGAGGCAGCATCGCCTTGATGGCTACTGTGCGCTGGAGGCGTGTGTCGGTCGCCCGGAAGACCGCGCCCATGGCACCGCACCCGAGCAGTTCGGTCACCTCGTACCCGTCCATCACCCCGAGCAGCCCGGGACGGGCGGGGCCCGGGAACAGCCTGGCGAGTAACTCCTCGGCAGAGCCCTCCGTGTCGTCGCTGGCCCGGGCCGCCGGGGCCTGCGGCACGGCGGTCGGCTGAGGCCCGAGTAACTTCTTCCCAGGCCGGGTCGGCTCGTCGCTGAGGCCGTTGACCTCGGTCCCCCCCGCAGGGTTAGCCCAGGGCACCAGCGACCCGGTGCCGCTGACGGCCAGGCGCGCCAGTTCTTCGGCGCCCCGGCTCATGACCGCCGAGAAGGTCAGCCCGTCGCCGATGTCCACGTTCAGGACGCTGGCGAACTCGTTCATCTGGTCTTGCACCGTGCCGAGGTACGTCCGCAGGGCGTCATCGTCCATCCCGAAGTGCTCGTGGGCGAGGGTCAGGACCTCGCGGACGAGCATCGGGCGGTTCGGCGTCATTTGCATCTGGCCGATCTGGCTGGCAAAGTAAAGCAACTGGGCCCGGTCGCGCACCTCCTCGGGCAACTGCGAAGCTCGCGCCCAGTCGTGGTGGTGGCGGACAGGCTCGGTGATCTCCTCCGGCAGCCGCCAGGTGCGCAGGAGCTCGGCGCTGGCCTCCGCGTGACTGACGCCGAACTGGTCCTCCTCCAACTCGCACTGGAAGCCGGACAGGACCTCCGGCGACGTGGACAGGATCGACTGGTACTCCGCCGGGAACAGTTGGTGCAGTACGAGGATGCCGAGGTCCCGCACAAGCCCCGCCACCAGGTCGTTGTCCGGGGCCGTGCGGCCCAGGAGCGCGGAAAGCTGACGGGCGGCGATCGCCCCGGCCACCGAGACCCGCCAGTAAGTCTGCAACACGTCCGGAGGCAAGGGCAGCCACCGCAGGTTGGCCAGGGTGAAGGCTAGGACCAGCGACCGCAGCGGGTGGATGCCGAGGAACCGGATGGCCGCGGGGACGGACGACACCGGCCGGCGCAGCCCATATAGAGCGGAGTTGACCGTGCGCAGCACCTTGGCACACAGCGCCGGGTCGTTGGTGATCACCGCCACCAGGTCGTCGATCTCGCAATCCGGGTCGCTGGCCTTCTCGATGATCTGGAACGCGATGGCGGGGGGCGTCGGCAATTCGGGGTTGGAGCGGACCCGGACAAGCACCTGCTCCTTGCGGCCGCCTGCGAGCGACACATTGGAAGGAGCGGGGGCGAACGAGGGCTGAGCCGGCAGCTGCCGCGAGTTCCCGAGCATGGGGAGATATTCCTTAGGCGGTCGGAGGGCCGTGGTGGACGGGGGTGGTCGCACTGATGAGACAACTTTGGGACAAGAATGGCCCGAACGCAAGTACGCCCCCCCGGGCTGCTACCTTGTCCTTGGGCGAGGCTGACGCCTAGCGCCCGGCCGGGATCGCTGCCAGGACCTTGCGCACGAGCAGGGCCCCTTCCCCCTCTGTGCGGGCGGTGATGATCTTTCCGTCAGCGACGAGGTCCTCATCGAGGACCGTGGCGCCGCATTCCTCGAGCAGGCCTACGACGCCGGCGTCGCCTGTCACCATTTTCCCCTTCAGGGCGCCAGCCCGGCCGAGGACCGCGGCCCCATTCGACAGGGCCGCGAGGACCTTCCCCTCCCTGAGGGCGTCATCAATGAGGGCCTTGGCGTGGGACCGGGGTAGAGGTGCAGAGACAAATTCATTCATGGGGCCGCCGCTGACGAAGATGATCGCGGCGTAGTCACAGGCCCGTGCCTTGATCAGCGGGAGCTCGACCGCCAGTGGCGACCCAGGCGGCGCGGGCAGGGCCGCCCCGGGCGCCGACGAGGCGACCACGACCTCCGCCGAGGCGCTCCGCAATTCCGCGCACAGCTTGGCGTACTCGCTGGCCCAGAAGTCCCGCCGCGGGACGACCAGGAGCACCTTGGGCCGTGCCGACTTGGCAGTTGGCGTGCCCGCTGGGGCCCGCGCTAGGCGGTTGAGGGCCTTGATGGCGAAGACCGCGCCCGCGCCGAAGGCCAGCAGCAGGCCGAGCCCCACTGCGGCCAGTGCCAGCCGGGAGCGCCGGCGGCCTGTCCGGGGCCGCCGCGGCCGCAACGGCCGGGGCCGCGAGGGCGCCACGGGCGGCAGGGCCAAGGCCGGGGCGTCAGTTGGTTCGAGGACCGGTACCGGAGGCGGCGTGGGGCGGGTGACTGAGGCCAGGTCCCGGGCCACTTCTCCGGCGGTCTGGTAGCGGCGGTCGGGGGACTTGGCCATCATCCGCCCGATGACCGCCAACAGGTCCTCCGGCAGGTCAGGGCGCAGCTTCCCCAGCGGTGGCACCGGCTTGTGGAGGTGCGAGGCGGCCCGCTCCAGCGGGGCGCCGCCGGGGAAGGGGGGGTGGCCGGCCAGAAGATGGTAGAGGGTGCAGCCCAGGCTGTAGATGTCGGCACGGGCATCGACGACGCGGCTGTTGCTCACCTGCTCTGGGGCGATGTAGTCTGGCGTCCCCATGACCTGACCGATATAGGTGAGCCGCCCCTCGCCTCCGCCGGGGACGGTGTCCCCTTCGACCAGCCGCGCCAGCCCGAAGTCCAGGATCTTGACCTGGCCCTTGCGCGTCACCATCAGGTTCTGGGGCTTGACGTCGCGGTGGACCATCCCCTGCTCGTGCGCGTGTTGCAGCCCCAGGGCGGCCTGGCGCATGAAATGGCACGCGAGCTCGGCGGCTAGCGGGCCCTTCTTCTTCACGAACCGGTCGAGGCTGACGCCGTCCACCAACTCCAGCACCAGGACGTGCAACTCGCCGACCTGCTCCGCGTCGTGCGCGGTGACGATGTTCGGGTGGTGCAGCCGGGCGGCCGCCTTCATTTCCAGCAGGAAACGCCGCACCGCCTCGGCCTGGCGCGTCAGGTCGGCGTTGATGACCTTCAGGGCGACGTCGCGCTCCATCAGGCGGTGGACGGCCTGGTAAACCACCCCCATCCCGCCGGCGCCCAGACGGCGGACGAGTTGGTATCGCGGGTGGTTCGCGAGCGCCTCAGGCACTTCCGAGGCGTCGAACGGCGCGCCCTGGGCGCTCGGCCCGACTCGCGAAGGCCAGGCCGTGCGCTGTTCGGCGCTGGCGTGAACGATGGTGCCGGTGCACACGGGGCAATTCGAGACGTGCCTCCGGACGCTGGCCCGGTCGGCACTGGACAGCCTCCCGGCGGCGAATGCCTCCATGACCTCCGGCGGCGGGTGCAGGTCCTTCGATAGCGGCATTGGGCCCCTCGCGCAAGATCCAACTGCACCAGTATGGCATCAGAATCGGCCGGAGGCGGTCGGGCCCGGCCTTCTTGCCCCGGCGGGCGGCCTGGCCCGGCATGGCCCATCCCCGGGACGCCCCCGCCTGATACACTTTGGGTGATGGGTGAGCCAGGGGCGGCAACCTTCGACTGAAGGGAGACGGGCATGGCGGGAAGAATACTGGAGCAGTTGGGCGCCAGACTTCGCGCGGGTTTTTTCTCCTTTCTCGAACTTTCCCCCAGCGAAGAGCGCGAAAAGCGGCTGAGAAAACAGGCCGACGACTTGCGCGCGCGGCTCGGGCGGCTGCTCGCCGAGCGGCGGCTTCTTGAAAAAGAGGCCGAAGACGCGGCCCATGACGCCGACGATCTCGGCGGCAAGGCCGAGACGGCGATCCTGCTTGGGCGCGACGATCTCGCCCGCGCCGCCGTGCGCGCCCGCGTCCGCCGCAGCGCGCGCCTTGAAACGCTCGAAGTGAAGCTCGCCGCCGCGGCGCACGAAGCGGCCGCGCTCTACGAGGCGCTGCGCGACCTCGGCGCGGACTTCGACCTATCGGGGCAGCTCGCCGAGCTTGACGCGCTCGCGCGCGGCGCGCGGGCGGAGGGCTGACCATGGAGCTTTTCTCCGCCCCCTTCGCGCCTTTCGCCGCGGCGCTGATCTTCCTTATGCTGATCGCCGCGCTCGAACTCGGCGGCCTTCTGTTCGGAACGACCGTCTCCGGCATGATCGACAGCGCGCTGCCCGACATGAATGTCGACGGCGTCGACGCGGACGGGCTTTCGGGCGCGGGCTTTCTCGACCAGGCGCTGTCCTGGCTCTGCGTCGGCAAGGTTCCCCTCTTGATCGTCATCGCCGCGTTTCTCGCAGGCTTCGGCGTCGCCGGACTAATTCTGCAAGGGGCGTCCGGCGGGGTTTTCGGCGCGGCGCTTCCCCTGTGGCTCGCCGCGCCCCTCGCCTTCGCGGCGGCGCTCCCCGTCACGCGCTTTCTCGCCCTCGCCTTCGCGCGCCTCATGCCGAAGGAGCAGACGGACGCGGTCTCGCGCGACAGCTTCATCGGCCGCGTCGCGCGCGTCATCCGCGGCGAGGCGCGGCGCGGCATGCCGGCGGAGGCGAAGCTTTCCGACGCGAAGGGCGCGGCGCACTACATCCTCGTCGAGCCCGACGAGGACGGCGCGGTGTTCGCGCAGGGCGCGGAGGTTCTTCTGGTGGAGAAGCGCGGCGCGGTGTTCTTCGCCGTCGCCAACGACAACCCGGCGCTCGCCGGACAGACGGGAGGCGCATAATGGCTGACGGCATGGACATCTATCTGACAATCGGCGGGGCGATCCTCGCTTTTCTCCTGATCTGCGGCCTCGTCTTCGCGCGGCTGTACCGGCGCTCGTCGAAAGAGATTTCGTTCGTCCGCACCGGCTTTTCCGGCCAGCGCGTCATCATGAACGGCGGCGCGCTCGTGTTCCCGATCCTGCATGAGATCATCCCCGTCAACATGAACACGCTGCGGCTTGAAGTGCGCCGCCACAACGACCAGGCGCTCATCACCCGCGACCGCATGCGCGTCGACGTGCAGGCGGAGTTCTACGTGCGCGTGCAGCCGACGGTCGAATCGATCGCCAACGCCGCGCAGACGCTCGGCCAGCGGACGATGCAGCCGCAGCACCTGAAAGAGCTTGTCGAAGGCAAGTTCGTCGATGCGCTGCGCGCCGTCGCCGCCGAGATGGCGATGGAGGAGCTGCACGAAAAGCGTGTCGACTTCGTGCAGAAGGTGCAGCTCGCCGTCTCGGAAGACATTCTGAAGAACGGGCTCGAACTTGAATCGGTGTCGCTCACCGGCCTCGACCAGACCTCAAAAGAGTATTTCAACCCCGACAACGCCTTCGACGCGGAGGGCCTCACCAAGCTCACCGAAGAGATCGAGGCGCGCCGCAAGAAGCGCAACGACATCGAGCAGCAGACCCGCGTCGAGATCGAGCGCAAGAATCTCGAGGCCGAAACCCAGCGCCTCCAGATCGCGCGCGACGTCGAATACGCCCGCCTCGAACAGGAGCGCGAAGTCGCGATCCGCAAGGCCGAACAGAGCGCGCAGATCGCCCAGCAGCAGGCCGAGCGCGAGCGCGAAGCCGAGCAGGCGAAGATCGCCGCCTCGCAGCAGGTGCGCGAATCGAACATCGCCGCCGAGCGCGTCGTCGCCGAGCGCGACATCGAGAAGGAGCAGGCCGTCGAGACCGCCCGCGTGACGAAGGTGAAGCAGGTCGCCCTCGCCCAGCAGGACAGCGACATCGCCGTCGCCGAGAAGTCGCGCGCCAAATCCGTCGCCGACGCCGCCGCCGACGAAGCGCGCGCCATCGCGGCCCGCGCCGAGGAGCAGGTGAAGACGACGCGCGCGACGGAGACGGCCGAGCGCGACAAGGCGATCGAACTGATCGAGGCGAGGAAAGCCGCCGAACAGTCGGCCATCGCCATCCAGGTCGCGGCGGAAGCCGAAAAGATCGCCGCCGCCGACAAGGCCGAAGCGATCCGCATCGAGGCGGAAGCCGAAGCGGCGCGCCAGCGCCTCACCGCGCAAGGCGCCGCGGAAGCCGAAAAGCTCCGCGCCGACGCGCTGAAAGTCACCTACGCCGTCGAGGCGGAAGGCAAGCGCGCCGTCAACGAGGCCGCCAATACTCTGTCAGCGGAGCAGATCGCGATGCAGATCAAGCAGGCGCTGATCGAGGCCCTGCCGCGCATCATCGAGCAGCAGGTCAAGCCCATGGAGCGCATCGAGGGCATCAAGATCCTGCATGTGGAGGGCCTCAACGGCGCCGGCGGCGCGGCGCAGGGCGAGGCCTCGCATGGCGTCGCCGACCAGGCCGTCAACGCGGCGCTGCGCTACCGCGCGCAGGCGCCGCTCCTCGACGCGGTGATGAAAGAGCTCGGCCTCGAAGGCGGCGACATGAGCGCCCTCGCCAAGACTCTCGGCAACGGCGCCAAGCCGCCGGCGGGGTAGAGGCGCCGACCGCCCTCATTGTTGTCTTGCGTTGAATTTAATCCGCTCATTCCCGCGAAGGCGGGAATCCAGACAAGGTCAGAAATGGATCCCCGCCTTCGCGGGGATGAGCGGAGGTTGGGGAGGCGCTGGAGAATGCACATGCATGTCACCGCGAATAAGCGTTCTACGTCTATATTCTCGCCAGCCGGCGCTACGGCGCGCTCTATATCGGCATGACGGACGATCTCGGAAAGCGCGTCTGGGAGCATAAGCAGAAACTTCTCGGCGGGTTCACCGCCAAATATGGCGTGGACAAACTTGTCTGGTACGAGCTTCATGAGTCGCGGGCGAGCGCCTTCACGCGCGAGCGGCGGATGAAAAAATGGAACCGGGCGTGGAAGATCAGAGTCATCGAAGAGATGAATCCCGAATGGAACGATCTTGCGACATCGTGGGTCGGACGGTGAAATTATGCACATAAAGACTCAACCTTTCCCCCGCTCATTCCCGCGAAGACGGGAATCCAGACGACGGGAGAGATGGATCCCCGCTTTCGCGGAGATGAGCGGCGAGGGGCTGTTCTCCTAAAACACCGCCGCAACGCGCAGCTAACAGCTACAGCCGCAACTTTCTGCTCGCTTAAACGCATCAGGCGACGCGCCGCATCGCGGCTCATCGTCCGATTGGCGCGCTTCGCCTCGCCGCTCTTGCGCATCGCTTCGCCCGCGGCGATGCTGCGCGCTGCGGGCGCCGCCTTGAAAAAGGCGGATCAGGGAGGGTTCGATGAAGCTGCATCTTATAGCAGCCCTTGCGGCGTGGGCGGCGGCCCCCGCGGTTGCGGAGACGCCGCTGAGCGGCGACCCGCCGTGTACGGACGAGATTCATCGCGCTTTCGATTTCTGGATCGGAACATGGGACGTGTTCGCCCCTGACGGAACCAAGGCCGGCGAGAACGTCATCACGGCGGAGGAGAACGGCTGCCTTCTCGTCGAGCGCTGGAAGGGCGCGGGCGGCTCGACGGGCCAGAGCTACAATTTCTACGACAACGCGCTCAAAAAATGGCGCCAGGTCTGGATCAGCCCCGGAACCACCATCGACTATTCGGGCGGCCTCAACGCCGGCGGCGCAATGGTCCTTGAAGGGACGATCGGCTATTCGACCGGAACGACCGCGCCGTTCCGCGGCACCTGGACGACGCTCGACGGCGGCGACGTGCGCCAGCATTTCCAGCAGTATGACGCGGCGGCGAAAACCTGGAACGACTGGTTCAT
This sequence comes from Brevundimonas sp., assembly GCA_041940325.1. Classification (GTDB taxonomy): domain Bacteria; phylum Pseudomonadota; class Alphaproteobacteria; order Caulobacterales; family Caulobacteraceae; genus Brevundimonas. The sequence goes on along the minus strand of JBGTSL010000050.1, from coordinate 546 downwards.
CGGGATTTACAGGAAGAAGGCGGAGTAGGCGCGCGCGCCGCTATTTCGCCAAGCGTCATCCCGGATGCGATGCAGCGCGCAGCGCCGCCTCGCTGATCCGGGATCTCCCGTTGGATGGAGCGCCAAGCGCGGCGGCCAGCGCCAGACCCGATAGCGATCCCGGGTCTGCGCAGCGGCGCTGAGCGCCGCAACGCGCCCGGGATGACGCTCCAAGCCGCATGCGCCCTTCCGCCGCGCGGCGATTTGGGGAAGACCCAAGCGGCGGAACGCCTTATAAGAACGCGAGCGAACCTGCAAAGGAGCGAAGCCCATGGAATGGGACGCCTTGCTGCTGTCGCGTCTGCAATTCGCGTTTACGATCGCCTTCCACATCATTTTTCCGAGCTTCACCATCGGGCTTGCGAGCTATCTCGCCGTGCTCGAGGGGCTGTGGCTGAAGACGAAAAACCCGGCGTACAAGTCGCTCTATTTTTTCTGGCTCAAAATCTTCGCGCTCGCCTTCGGCATGGGCGTCGTTTCCGGCGTCGTCATGAGCTACCAGTTCGG
>JBGTSL010000049.1:0-9071 GCA_041940325.1 Brevundimonas sp. | reverse complement strand
GTCACTTCCGAGGCGAACGAGCCCAGTTGGCCGACCATGGTGTTCACCACCTTGCCGATGCGGAGGAATTCGCCACGCAACGGCCGTTCCTCGTTCTCGAGATCCATGGTCTGGCTCAGGTCGCCGTTGGCCACGGCCCCGATCACCCGCGCCATCTCGGCGGTGGGGTGGACCATGTCGGCGATCAGGGTGTTGACGGCGTCGACGCTGGCGGCCCAGGCGCCGGTCGCCGACGGCACGCGGGCGCGGTTGTTGATCTTGCCCTGACGGCCCACGGCCTCGCCGAGCCGGCTGAACTCGCGGCTCATCCGGTCATTCAGCTCGACCACGTCGTTGAAGGCCTCGGCCAGCTCGCCGTCGATGCCCGTCAGGTCGCCGGGCAGGCGGACCGAGAAGTCCCCGCGCCGGAACGCCCTGAAGGCGGCCAGCAACTGTCGCGAATCGAGGGCGGGCTCGGGAGCCAGGGCGGTCATCGACATTCTTCAACCTTCGGCAGGGGGGGCGAAAACCCTTCAGCCGGAGGCGGCAGGACGAGATCACGCGAGCAGACGGTTCGACTGCGTCGACCGCTGTCTGCCTGCCGTCATCTCATGGCGCTGCTTCCCCCGAACCGACTCCGGGAAACCGCAAGGGCTGGGCTTGGTTCCCTGCCGGCCGGGAAATCTCTTCCGTTGCCATTTGGGCGTCATTCGCTAGGGTCCCGCGCCATGTCGTCACGGAAAGACCGAGCCCCGAAAGCGTGAGCACGCCTTCGTCGGAACCCCTGAGCCCGGACCTTTCGGCCTTCATCGAGAGCGCCGTGCCATCGGTATGGGCGCTGGAGACCCTGTTGCTGCTGCGGGGCGAGCCGGATCGGGCCTGGCCGGTGGACCGGCTGGTCGCCGAACTGCGCGCCAACGCCACCCTGGTCAGTGATTGCCTCGGCGGTCTCGAACGCGCCGGCCTGGCGCACGGCGAGGACGGGGCCTTCCGCTATGCGCCCGCATCCCCGACGCTGCACACCCTTTGCGACCAGCTGGAAGCGACATACCGTCAGCGGCCGGTGGCCGTCGTCAACACGATCACGCGGCGCCGATCGGATCCGCTCAGGGGCTTCGCGGACTCGTTCCGTTTTGGAGGATGGAAGTCGTGACGAGCTGGGGACCCGGGGCCGTCTACGGCCTGTGCCTTGTAACCAGCGCCCTGTGCGCCGCCCTGCTCATGCGCTCCTACGGCCGGTCGCGGCAACCGCTGCTGCTGTGGAGCGCGGCCTGCTTCAGCCTGCTGGCGATCAATAACCTGCTGGTCGTTCTGGACATGGTGGTCCTCACCGGGGTGAACCTGTCGCTGGCCCGGCAGCTGACCTCCCTGTCCGCCGTCGGCGTGCTCATCTACGGCTTCATCTGGGAGGTGGACCGTTGAACCCCACGCTCGTGACCGGCGGCGCCATCATCATGGGATACGCCGTGGCGGCGGTCTTCTTCCTCAAATTCTGGCGCCGCACCGCCGACAAGCTGTTCCTGGCCTTCGCCGCCGCCTTCCTGCTGCTGGCGGCGACGCCGCTGCTCACCACCCTGCTCGAGGTCCCGCGCGAGGAGCAGAGCCCCTTCTACCTGCTGCGGCTGCTGGCGTTCCTGATCATCATCGTCGCCATCATCGGCAAGAGCCGACGGCGAACCTAGCCCCGCACCAGCCGCAGGAATTCCTCGCGCGTGCGGGCGTCGTCGCGGATCACGCCGCTCAGGTGGCTGGTGGTCAGACTCGACCCGGCGGTGTTCACCCCACGCAGGGTCATGCAGCTGTGTTCGGCCTCGACCACGACGCCGACGCCCTGGGGACGCAGCACCTCCTGGATCGCGCGGGCGATCTCCGAGGTCATCTTCTCCTGGATCTGCAGCCGCCGGGCGAAACCGTGCACCACCCGCGCCAGCTTGGAGATGCCCACCACCCGGTCCGTCGGCAGATAGCCGACATGCGCCCGGCCCACGACCGGCAACATGTGATGCTCGCAGAAGCTGATGAAGCGGATATCCTTCAGCACCACCAGCTCGTCATAGCCGCCGACCTCCTCGAAGGTCCGCTCCAGATACTCCCGCGGGTCGGTGTCATAACCGGCGAACAGCTCGCGATAGCTGCGCGCCACCCGCGCCGGCGTCTCCAGCACCCCCTCGCGGTTCGGGTCGTCCCCGGCCCAGCGGATCAGGGTGCGGACGGCGGCCTCGGCCTCGGACTGGGTGACGGTCTGATCGGTCATGCCCCCGCTTTACGCCGGACGAGGGGAATTGATCCAGCGCCCGTTCCCTAACCTCCCGTTAACCACGCTCCCGGCATTTTCTGCCCGGTAGTAAGGGCCCGTTGCGGGCCGCGTAGATTCCCGGGGTGCGGCATGAACGGCGCGGAAGTGATGGATGTGGGGCGCGATGCCCTGTGGCTGACCATCCAGCTGTGCGCGCCCGTCCTGCTCGTCGGCCTCGTCGTCGGCGTGGTCATCGGCCTGTTCCAGGCCCTGACCCAGATCCAGGAACAGACCCTGATCTATGCGCCCAAGATCATCGCCATCTTCGTCTCCCTGCTGCTGTTCCTGCCGCTGATGGGGGCCATGCTCGGCGGCTTCATGCGGACCATCGCCGCGCGCATCGCCGGCATGTAGCCGGGTGGAGCCCTGGGCCACCGCCGATCAGGTCTGGCAGGGCGCCATGATCTTCGCCCGCATCGGCGCGGTGCTGCTGATGCTGCCCGGCGTCGGCGAAAGCTATGTCCCGCCGCGCATCCGCCTGTCGCTGGCGCTGGTCGTCTCCCTCGCCCTGTGGCCGGTGGTCTCCGCCAGCCTGCCGGCGCTGCCCGCGACGCTCGGCGGCATGGCCGGCTGGATCATCCGCGAGGTGCTCGTCGGCCTCGCCATCGGGGCCCTGCTGCGCATGTTCCTGACCGCCCTGGCCACGGCCGGCGAGGTGGTCGCCCTGCAGACCACCCTGGCCTTCGCCCAGACCGCCAACCCGACCCAGGCCTCGCCGGGCAGCACCCTGTCCGCCTTCCTGATGATCCTCGGCACGACCCTGATCTTCGCCACCAACACCCATCATCTGTTCATCGCCGGCCTGGTCGGCTCCTACGAGCTGATCGCGCCGGCGCGGCCCCTGGTCACCGGCGACTTCACCGCCATGGCCGTGCGCACCCTCGCGGACGCCTTCACCCTCGGCGTCCAGCTGGCCGCGCCAGTGCTGGTCTTCGCCATCATCTTCAACGTCGCCTCGGGCCTCGTCGGCCGGGTGATGCCGGCCTTCCAGGTCTATTTCGCCGCCGCCCCGCTCAGCATCATCCTGGGCCTGTCGGTCTTCGCCCTCAGCCTCGGCGTGCTGGGCACGGTCTTCATCGACCGCTACCGCGCCATGGCCGCCGTTTTCGCGGGAGGCGCCGGTGGCTGACGCGCCCGATCCCGAGTCGAAAACAGAAGAGGCGACACCGCGAAAACTCGCGGACGCGCGCAAGAAGGGCGATGTCGCCAAGTCGCCCGACGTCGCCTCGGCCCTGTCGTTGCTCGGAGCGGCCTCCGTCATCCTGATGTCGGGGGGCTGGTTCGCCACCTCGATGGCCGAACAGCTGCTGCCGTTCATCGCCAGCCCCCACACCCTGATGGGGGGGCTCGACGCCGGCGCCGGGGTCGAGATCGGGGCCCAGGCCCTGTGGGCCATCACCCCCTTCCTCGCCGCGGTGATGCTGGCCACCATCGTCGGCGGCGCAGGCGGCAATCTGGCCCAGTCCGGCCTCATCTTCACCGGCCAGAAGATCAAGCCGGACTGGTCCCGGCTCAGCCCGCTCAAGGGCTTCCAGCGCATTTTCGGGCCCGACGGCCTGGTCCAGTTTGTGAAGACCCTGCTCAAGCTGTCGGCGGTGGGGCTGATCTGCTGGCTGGTGCTGCGGCCTCACATCCGCGAGTTCGAGACCATGGCCGCCATGTCCCCGGCCATGATCCTGCCGATGGCCCGCGACCTCACCATCGCCCTGATGGTCTCGGCCATCGTCTTTCTCGGCCTCACCGCCGGCGCCGACTATCTGTGGCAGCGCTACCGCTTCGCCGAGCGGATGAAGATGACCAAGGAAGAGCTGAAGGAAGACTACAAGCAGTCCGAGGGCGATCCCCACGTCAAGGCCAAGCTTAAGCAGATCCGGGCCCAGCGCAGCCGCCAGCGGATGATGCAGAACGTGCCGAAGGCGACGGTCATCGTCACCAACCCCACGCACTATTCGGTCGCCCTGCGCTACGAGCCGGGCGACGGCGACCCGGCCCCGGTCTGCGTCGCCAAGGGCGTCGACGCCCTGGCCCTGCGCATCCGCGAGGTGGCGCGCGAACATTCGGTCCCGATCGTCGAGAACGTGCCCCTGGCCCGGGCCCTCTACGCCGCTGTCGATGTCGACGAAACCATTCCCCGCGAGCATTTCGAGGCGGCCGCCAGGGTCATCGGCTTCGTGATGCAGCAGCGGAAGGCGCACTAGCGACGGGGTGTCGCCGCCTGTCGCCGTTCCTGCGCCGGATTTCCGGACCTGCGCCGTTTCAGATAGGCGACGTTGGGGCCCAATCCCCGCTGACGCCGCGTCGCCCCTCTTGATGGAGGGGGCAAGGCCCGGTTCCGGAGAAGCTGCCCGATCTCTCCGGCGCCGGGCCGGTCGGGGGCGGGCCGCTTCTACTTCCCGCCGGCGACCGGCAGGGGGATGATCTCCGCTCCGCCTTCCGGCGCCGCCCGCGTCACCTGCGCCACGGGCAGCCGCACGGTCACCGCCGTGCCCTCGCCGAGGGTGCTGTCGATATTCATCCGGCCCCCGTGCAGCTCGGCGAAGGCGCGCACCAGCGACAGGCCGAGGCCGGTGCCCTGGCGGCGTTGCTCGATCGCGCCGGCCTGCTCGAACGGACGGCCGAGCCGCCGCACGTCCTCGGGCGCGATGCCCACGCCGGTGTCGGCGACGACGATCTCGAGATAGGGGCCGACCGCCTCGACGGTGACGGTGACGGTCCCGCCCGGCGGGGTGAATTTCACCGCGTTCGACATCAGGTTCAGCGCAATCTGCCGGACCGCCCGCTTGTCGGCCGAGACGTCGACGGGCTCGTCAGGCAGCATCGCGGTCAGGACCACGCCCTTGTCCTCGGCCGTGATCCGCACCAGGGCGATGGCCGCGGACACCAGTTCACGGGCGTCGAACCGTTCCAGCGTCAGCACATAACGCTCGGCCTCGATCTTCGAGACGTCGAGCACGTCGTTGATCAGCTCCAGCAGATGGCCGCCCGCTTCGTGGATGTTGTCGACATAGGCGGCGTAGCGGTCCGGCATCGGTCCGAACAGGCGCTGGCGCATGATGTCCGAGAAGCCGAGCACCGCATTGAGCGGCGTCCGCAGCTCGTGGCTCATATTGGCCAGGAAGCGGCTCTTGCCGGCTTCGCGGGCCTCGGCCTCGGCCCGGGCCGACTCCAGCGCCAGCTCCCGCGCGTACTGACCGGTGCCGTCGAAGGCCTGGGCGATCAGGCGCGGCGCCTCATGGAGCGGATCGTCCAGCCGGCGCAGGATCAGCTGCACCCGCCGGTCCAGCGCCAGCCTGGGCGCGAAGGTGGCCGCGGCGTCGTGTCCCTGCAGCGCCCGGTCGATGGCGGCCAGCAGCCGGGGGCGGTCGGGCGCGTGCACCGCCGCGATCAGGCCGTGCTCGAACAGCGGATCGACCGGCAGGGCCGGGGGCGGCGCGCCATAGGCGGCCAGCACCCGGCCGGAGCGTTCGAGCACCACGGTCAGTCCCGGCTGCGCCGCCAGCAGGCGCTCGACCTTGCCCGCCTCGCTCTCAGCCGCGTTCAGCCGCGCCTCGATCTGCCGCCACGACAGCCGCACGGCCAGGGCCGCGGCCCCCGCGGTCAGCACGGCCGAAATCGCCGCGAGGGCCGGCAGGTGCGGCCCGGCCCCGCTCAGCCACGCCGAAAACAGACCCGCCGCCGCCGCCAGACCGACGCCCAGCGCCCCCGCCTGCACCGGCCGGACCCCGCCGAGTGCGAGTCCCGCCGTCAGCGGAAGGAAGACGAACCCGGCCAGCGGCCCGGTCAGCCCCCCGGACAGGCTCGCGGCGACCACCGCGGCCAGCCCCCACAGGCCGAGCAGGGTCATCCGCTCCCTCGGGCCGTCGCGATGCAGCAGGCCCAGGCCCGCTACCCCCGGCACGACCATCGCCAGCACGCCGTAGAAGACCGGCGCCTCGACATCGCCCAGCCAGCGGCTGCCCAAGGCCAGCAGCGCCGCGGCTACGGCCCAGCCGGCGTGCCAGGCGGCGAGGGCCGGACGGTCCCCCCGATCCCGGCGGCCGGGCGGCGTCGTGCTGGCGGCGTTGTCGGCGGGTGAGGTCAAAGGCTATGCGCACGGTGTGAAGGGGCGGCCGGACAGGGCGCCCCGGCCGGAGAGCCTAGCCGCGCGGGCGAGTCGTCCAAAGCCCGCACGCGTCAGAGGAGAGCGCCCGACGGGCCGGACGGCCGATTTCTGGGGAGCGAAGGCCCGGTTGTCGTTAACGCCGCGGCGGCCTATCTGGCCCCGATGAGCCCCGAAGCCCCCATCGACGCCGTCCTCGCCGAACTGGTCGAGGAATTCGACCTGCTCGGCGATTGGGAGGGGCGGATCGAATACGTCATCGAGCTCGGCAAGGATCTGCCCCCCCTGCCGGAGGCCGACCGCACCGAGGCCAACAAGGTGCCGGGCTGCGCCGCCCAGGTGTGGCTGGCGGTCCGTGCGGACGGCGACCGGCTGCATTTCCGGGCCGACAGCGACAGCGCCTTGTCGAAGGGCAACATCGCCCTGCTGCTCCGGCTCTATTCGGGCCGCGCCGCGGCCGAGATCCTCGCCTTCGACGCCCGCGCCGCCCTCGACCGGCTGGGACTGCCGTCGGCGCTCACCCGCCAGCGCGCCAACGGCCTGAACGCCATGGTCGGCCGCATCCGCGAGGCGGCCCTGGCGGCCGCCTGACCGTCAGTAGTAGTAGCCGCGCGCCGCCAGCACCGGCCGGTCGCCCGGGGCTTCCGTGACGTCGATCCGCAGGGCGTATTCCGTCGGCCGGGCCGTGCGCCTCTCCCAGCGCCACGGCGCCTCGGATCGCTGGACCCACAGCGGGCTCGCGCCCACCATCCGCCGCGCCTCCTGCGCCAGGGACCGGCCGCCGACGAGGTTCGACGACACGCCGCAGGTCACCGCATAGACCTCGACGCCGTCCTGCTCGACGGAGCCTTCCTCGATGCGCAGCCGCCAGCGGCCGTCCTTCGAGATCATCTCGACGGAGGAGGCCCAGTCCTCCAGCGGGGCGCGGTCCCCGGCCGGTCGGCGAAACTCCATGTCGCGGGCCGCGCGCATGGCGCCCTCGAAGGTCCGGGCCCGGCTGGCGTAGGGCAGGCAGACCCGCGCGACCACGAAACCGGCGAAATTCTCCTGGGCGCGCACGGGGGCGGGCGCCGCGGTGACGGCGAGACCCGCCGCCAGAACGGAAAACACGACTGACTTCAACACCAAACCCCATCCGCCGGGCGGCCGTTTGACGGCTCTTTCCCACGACCCGGATCGTAGGGCCGATCCGCGCCCACACAAAGTTACGAGCCTGTAACGTGATGCGGGCCGGCTCTCCGTCGCTCAACCGATGCGATAATGGGCCGCCAGGGCCTGCAGCCCCTGTTTCAACAGCGCCTTGCCGTCCCGCCGGCGCAGCCCGAGCGTCTGTTCCACGGCCTGCAGGCCCGAGGCGCGGATGCAGACATGTTCGACCATCCGTCCCGCGGGCCCGCAGGCGGCCAGCGCCGCCTCGACCCGCCGCGCCGCCGCCATCGACCGGTCTCCGGGCTCGAACCGCGCCGCCGAGCCCCCGCCGCAGCGGGGCAGGGCGTCCCAGCGCATGGTCAGGGACGGTCCGGCCAGGGCGGTCTCGGCGTCGGCCATCAGCCGTTCGGCCGCGGCCCGCTCGGCCCGTCCGATCCACGGCTTGCCGCCGGAATCGCGCCGCGCCGCCAGCCAGGCGATCGCCGAACCGGTCAGATTGGCCCGATGCGACCGCAGCGTTCCGTCGTCGCCCATCACCGCCCTTTGACCCTCGACCAGCCCCGGCCGTCCCGGCGGCGGCGGCCGGACAGCCTCTCCGACCCGCAACGCCCGCCAGCCGCCCCCCGGCCGCGCCTTCAGCCCCGGATCGGCGATCAGGGCCCGGAAGTCGGCCTCGTCCAGCCTCGCCTGCACCCGCGCCCGGCGGTCGGCCCCCACCCGCACCACATAGCCGCCGCCCGCCTCGGCCTCGATCCAGCCCCGCGGCCGCATCAGCAGCCGCCGCGCCCGGGCGCATTCGCCGTTCATGCCGGCAGCTCGCATTTCGGCGCCTCCAGCACCGCCCGGGCGCAGCGCTCCAGCCGGTCCAGCAGGTCGTCCATGGCCGGCCGGTCGCGCCCGTCCTCGGCCCAGCGGCAGGCCGCCGCCGCCGTCGCCCGGTTCAGCCCGAAGGCGTGGGCGACCCGGTCCATGGGCCAGCCGAACGTCACATAGGACAGATACATGGCCAGCCAGCGCGCCCGGCAGGCGGCGCCCTCCAGCCGCTTGCGCTCCTCCATCGTCTCCTTCGGAATCCCGGTCGAGGCGGCCACCAGCTCCAGCGCCAGCCCCACCCGCACCCTGTCTTCCCGCCGCACCGGCGCCCGATATTTTTCCATCGCCTGGTCTCCCATCGCCTCGGCCGCCTTCCCTTCGCGACCAGAGATAGGAATATATGTCTACGATCCGTCGAAATCGGTCGTATCGCCGGGGCCCGGAGCGCAAAAGGTTAAAAAATGTCGGCTGGTTGACTCGGGACTCTCGACGCCGATTCGCAAATCAGCCTACGATTCGTTTTGGGACAGGCGTTAACCCTTCTTAAGTTTTTCGGCGGTTAACGTTCGAACAAGGTTACCCCGAAACGGGGCAGTTACATTTACGGTCAAGCTCTGCCTGGAGGGGCATCAATGCGCGTCCTGCTAATCGAAGATGATCATGCGACCGCGCAGAGCATCGAGCTTATGCTGAAGTCGGAAGGCTTCAACGTCTACACCACCGACCTCGACGAGG
>JBGTSL010000048.1:0-9111 GCA_041940325.1 Brevundimonas sp. | reverse complement strand
GTCAACGACGCCCTGCGCAACCACTTCCCGATGCCGAACGAAGCCTCCGGCGCTGACGACGTCCTGGTCGGCCGCATCCGCGCCGACCTCTCCGACCCCACCGGCCGCACCCTCAGCCTCTTCGTGGTCGGCGACCAGCTGCTGAAGGGCGCGGCCCTCAACGCCGTCCAGATCGCCCAGCTGCTGGACGAGACCGGCGTCATCAAGCCCTCGTCCGGATACCGCTCCATCACCGTCTGATCCGTTCCGCTCGCCGCTCCCCCGGCGAAGGAGTCCGCCATGACCACCGTCACCGGTCCCGATCAGGGCCGCGCCGCCCTCCTGTCCGCCTTCGCCTGCTATGCGCTGTGGGGCGTCATGCCCCTGCTGTTCATGGGCCAGGCGGCCGTCGGCTTCGACTCGCTCGAGATCCTCGCCCACCGCGCCCTGTGGTCGGTGATCGTGGCCGGCCTTCTGGTCTGGCTGGCCCGGCAGGGCGGCCAGGTCCGCGCCGTCCTGACCACGCCCCGGACGCTCGGCTGGCTAGGCCTCTCGACGGCGCTGATCGGGGTCAACTGGGGACTCTACGTCTGGGCCACCACCCATGGGGCCACCCTCGAGGCCAGCCTCGGCTACTACATCAACCCCCTGCTCAACATGGTCGTCGGCCTGTGGCTGTTCCGCGAGCGGATCGACCGCTGGGGCTGGATCGCCATCGGCCTCGCCGCCGTCGGCGTCCTGTTCCAGACCCTCGCCCTCGGCCGCCCACCGTGGATCTCGCTGGTCCTCGCCTTCAGCTTCGCCACCTATGGCGTGATCCGCAAACGGGTGCCGATCGACGCCCAGGCCGGCCTGCTGGTCGAATGCCTGCTGCTGCTGCCCTTCGGCCTCGCCTGGGTGCTGTGGCTCCAGCACGCCGGCGCCGGCGTGGCCTTCGACAGCCCCGCCAACACCTTCTGGGCCCTAGCCAACGGCCCGGCCACGGTCCTGCCGCTGGCCCTGTTCGCCTGGTCGGCGCGCCGCCTGCCGCTGTCGACCATCGGCTTCATCCAGTTCCTTGCCCCGACCCTGCAGTTCGCCGTCGGCGTCTGGGCTGGCGAAGCGCTGACGCCGCTCAGGGTCGTCTCCTTCGCCTTCATCTGGGGTGGAGCGGGGGTGTTCGCCGCCGCCGCATATTACCGAGTCCGCGCCGCTCGCCGGGCGCTCAAGGAGGCGGCGGAGCCGGTCTGAGCCCCGCCCTCCGACGTCACAAGGCCGAGTAAAGCGCCTGCTGCAACCGCACCGCGCGCGGGTCGCCGATCAGGTGCGGCGACTGGCGGGTCATCACATAGGCGGCTGACAGCCTCGCCTCCGGATCGGCCCAGGCGCAGCTGCCGCCCCAGCCGTAATGGCCCAGGGCCGCCGGGTTGGGTCCGAACACCTCCAGCCCGGCGTTCATCGTCCAGCCGGCCGCCCAGCTCATGACGAACGGCAGCACCCGGTCCTGTCCGTGGATGCGTTCGCGCCGCGCCGCCGCCAGGGTCGTCTCCGACAGAAACTCGCGGCCCTCGAACCGGCCCGTCGCCGCCACCGTCATCAGCCGCGCCAGATCGCGCGCCGTGCCGTGCAGATTGGCCGACGGAATCTCCATCATCCGCCACTCCGCCGAGCCCCTGCCGCCGGGAGCCGAACCCTTGTCGAGGAAGGCCGAGCGCTTGACCGCGTCTATGGTCCCCAGATCGGGCGCGGCGGTTGGCTTGCGCATCTGCGCCACCCGGCCGTGCTCGGTCTCGGGCAAGCCGATCCACAGGTCGAGGCCGGGGAATTCCTCGCGCAGCGCCGTCCCCATGCTGCGCCCGTCGACCAGCCGGAACAGTTCCCCCGCCAGATAGCCGATGGTGATCGGATGATAGCCGCTGGCCGTGCCGGGCGGCCACATCGGGGCCTGGGCGCACAACCGCTCCAGCACCGACGCCCGGTCGAACCACAGGCTCGGATCGACCGCCTCGTCGAACCCCGGCAGGCCCGCCTGATGGCTCATCAGCTGGCCGACGGTGACCGCTTGCTTGCCCGCCGCCCCGAAGGCCGGCCAGTAACTCGCCACCGGCTGTTCATAGTCCAGCAGCCCTCGCTCGACGGCGAGGGCGATCAGGGTCGCCATCATCGCCTTGCCGGTAGAGAACACCGGAACGAGGGTGTCGGCCTCGAACGGTCGGGTCCGGGAGGTGTCGGCCCAGCCAGCGCGCAGATCGATGACCGTCTCGCCGTCGATGCAGACGCTGAAGCCGGCGGCCAGTTCGTTCAGCCCCTCCGGAGCGCCGGTGAAGTTGGCGGCGAAGGCGTCCTTCACGGCGGCGAAACGGGGCGGACAGACGCCGTGGATCTCGGGGAGGTCGCTCATGCCCCCGTCCTAGCGTCCTCCGCCAGCCAGTCCAGCACCCCTTCGGCCGCGACAATGCCCGAGGCGATCGAGGCCTGCAGCAGATAGCCGCCAGTCGGGGCTTCCCAGTCCAGCATCTCGCCCGCGACGAACACGCCCGGGAGGGCCTTCAGCATCAGCTGCTCGTCCACGGCGTCCAGCCGCACCCCGCCCGCAGACGAGATCGCCCGCGCCAACCCCTGCACCCCGGTCAGGGTCACCCGCACCGCCTTGATCCGCCGGGCCAGCTTGTCGGCCCCCAGCGGCAGATCGCCGGGAATCTCGCGCAGCAGGCCGGCGCCGACCGGCGACAGCCCCGCCGCCTTCCTCAGCCAGTTGGAGACGCTGTCCTTTCCCCGTCCCCTCGCCAGCCGCCCGGCCAGCGCCTCGACGGTCAGGTCCGGGCGCAGGTCGACGGTCAGGATCGCCGATCCGTCGCGCTCGACCGCCTCGCGCAGGGCGGCCGACAGGGCGTAGACCGCGCCACCTTCAAGGCCATAGCGCGTCACCATGGCCTCGCCGCGCACCGTCGCCTCGCCGAACGACAGCGCCACGGGCTTCAGCGGCTGCCCTGCGAACCGGTCCATGAAGACCTCCGACCAGGCTACGTCGAAGCCGACGTTGGACGGCCGGAACGGCGCGATCTCCACGCCCTCCGCTTTCAGTCCTTCGCACCACGCTCCGTCCGAACCCAGCCGCGGCCAGCTGGCCCCGCCCAGCGCCAGCACCACCGCGTCGGGGCGCTCGACCCGCTCTCCCTCCGGCGTCGCGAACACCCAGCCCCCATCCCGGCGACCGACCCAGCGCGACCGCGTCCGCACCTCGACGCCCAGATCGGCCAGGCGTCCCAGCCACGCCCTCAGCAGCGGCGACGCCTTCATGGCGAGGGGAAACACCCGCCCCGACGAGCCGGTGAACACCGGCTGTCCCAGCCCTTCGGCCCAGCCGATCAGGTGCGTCGGCGACAACCGGCCCAGCCAGCCGGCCGCTGTCCCGGACGCCTCGCCATAACGGTAGATGAAGGCTTCCAGCGGCTCCGAATGGGTCAGGTTCAGCCCGCCCCGCCCGGCCATCAGGAATTTGCGCGCCGCGGATGGCATCGCCTCGTGCACCACGACGGTGAGGCCCGCCCGCGCCAGGCGTTCGGCGGCCATAAGCCCGGCCGGCCCCGCCCCGATCACATGCACGGTCTTGTCTGGAGAACTCATCGGTCCGTTCTAGACCGGAACGTCCGCGCCCTGCATACGCTTCCGTCCCATGAGCGTCGCCTTCACCCGCGAGGAAGACCTGGAGGCCACGGCCGCCGATCTTCCCGACCGCCCGATCTCGCCCCACCCGAACCTCGTCACCCTTGAGGGGCTGGCGAAGATCGAGGCCGCCCTGACGGAGGCCCGCGCCGCTTACAACGCCGCCCAGGCCAGGGGCTCGATCGAGGCCGACCGCACGGCCATGGCCCGCGCCACGCGCGACCTGCGCTACTGGTCCGCCCGCCGGGCCTCCGCCCAGCTGGTCGAGACCCCGTCCGATGGCCGCGTCCGCTTCGGCGGCTCAGTCACCATCGAGCGCGAGGACGGCCGCAGCCAGACCTGGCGCATCACCGGCGAGGACGAGGCCGACCCCGCCGCGGGCTCGGTCAGCCACGTTTCGCCCCTCGCCGTCGCCCTTGTCGGAAAGCGGGTCGGCGACGAGGCGACGGTGGCCGGCCAGACCGTCGAGATCGTCGCCGTCGATTGACGGTTGTTGCAGGGCCCAAGGCGCCCCACCTTGGATTCACACAGTGCGCCGCTCCCCGGCGTCAGGCGCCCGGCGCCGGAAAGGACCACGCCGATGGCCCGCAAGCCCAACTACAGTTTCGAACGGATGGAGCGGGAACGCGCCGAAGCGAAGAAGGCCGCCGAGAAAGCCGCCGCCAAGGCCGAGAAGCGCGCCGCCGCCCGCGCCGAGAAGACGGGCGGCGAGCCTCAACCGGAGTAGCCGGTCAGGCCGCGTCAGTTGACCGGCGCCCTCACCGAGGCCAGCCTCGGCGGGTTCCTCGCCTGACGGAGCCCGTATGTTCGCCCCTGTCGCATTCGCCGTTCTGGCCCTTGTCGCCGCTTCGCCGCGGCAGCCGGGGGAGGCCCGCTGGGGGCAGTATGAATGGGATCACGGGGCCGGCCCGATGTCCCGCTACCAGTTTGAGTATGGCTCGACATTTCCGTCCGCCTACTTTCTTGAACATGGCGCGCGAACGGGCTCGTTCTACGGGTTGATCTTCGCTGACTCGCCCGGCTCGGCCTATTTCTGGGACAATGGGCTGGAGGCCGGCTCGGCCTACTACTGGCGGAACGGGCGTGAGGCGGGCAGCCGCCACTATTGGGAGAACGGCCGCGGCTGCCTGAGCGAATTCGGATGGGGCGACGGCGTGTCGTGCGGAGCGGCGGACGCCGTGGTCTTCCAGACCCTGTGCGTCGCCGGGGCCATCGACGTCGCGCCCTGCCGGAGCATCAACGCCCGGTTGGAAGACTGGCTGTCCCGATCGTCCGGGATCTCGACCAGCGACCCAGCCGCCATGATCGCCCGCATGCGCGAAGTCATCGAGTGAGCCAACCGCCTTCGCGCGCGTTCCCCACCGGTGGTGAGCGAGGGAGACGCGGGTGCGCGGCGAGCTGGAGACCTACAACAGGAAGCGCAAATTCGGCGATACGCCCGAGCCGAAGGGTCGCAAGGGCAGGGCCCGCAAGACCGGCCTGACCTTCCTCATCCAGCGTCACGCGGCGACGCGGCTGCATTATGACTTCCGCATCGAACTGGACGGCGTTCTGAAATCATGGGCCGTGACCAAGGCCCCGTCGCGCGACCCGGCGGTCAAGCGGCTGGCGGTCGAGACCGAGGACCATCCGCTCGACTATGGGACCTTCGAGGGGACCATCCCCGCAGGCAACTACGGCGCCGGCACGGTGCAGATGTGGGACCGCGGCACCTGGGAGCCGCAGGAGGACGACGTCGCCGACGCCTTCAAGCGCGGCAACCTCAAGATGATCGTCCACGGCGAACGGCTGCAGGGCAAATGGGCCCTGATCCGCATGAAGACCGATCGCGGCAAACCCTCGAAGCGCAACAACTGGCTGCTGATCAAGGAGAAGGACGAGTTCGCCATCCCCGGCGAGGGCGACGCCAACATGGAGATCGACGCCTCGGTCACGACCGGCCGCAGTCTCGCCGAGATCGCCGAAGGCAAGACGCAGTGGCGCGCGTCGAAGAAGACGGACCGGAAGGCGCCGCCGAAGCCGAAGGCGCGCGCCGCCGTGGCCTCGAAGACCGCGAAACCCCACGCCTTCGTCCCGATCCAGCTGTGCAAGATCGCCGACTACCCGCCCCACAGCGCCGGCTGGGCCCATGAGATCAAGTTCGACGGCTATCGTCTTCAGGTCGCCTCGGGCGGCGGCCGGGCGACCATCCGCACCCGCAGGGGACACGACTGGTCCGGCAAATTTCCCGAACTGGCCGCCGACGCTGCCCAGTGGCCGGATGCGGTGGTCGACGGCGAGCTTTGCGCCCTGGCCGAAAACCACATGCCGGACTTCTCGGCCCTGCAGGCGGCGATTTCCAGTGGCGACACCGGCGGCCTCGTCTATTTCGCCTTCGACCTGCTTTTCGAGGGGCCCGAGGACCTGCGCAAACTGCCCCTGTCGCACCGCAAGGCCCGGCTGCAGGCGTATATCGACCGCATTCCCAAGGCCGCCCGCGGCCGTATCCGCTACGTCGACCATTTCGCCACCACCGGCCAGGCCATCCTCGAGAGCGCCTGCCGCATGGATCTTGAGGGCGTCATCTCCAAGAAGCTGGACGCCCCCTATACCGAGGGCCGCTCAGCCACCTGGCTGAAATCCAAATGCCGGGGCGGCGACGAGGTGGTCATCGGCGGTTGGACCTCGGAAGGGCCGCGTTTCCGCTCCCTGATCGTCGGGGTCCACGACAGGGAAGGCCTGCGCCACCTTGGCCGCGTCGGCACGGGCTACAACCAGACCCTGCTCAAGACCCTGCTGCCCGCCCTGAAGAAGGCCGAGACGGACAAGAGCCCCTTCGTCGGCAAGGGGGCGCCGAAGAAGTCCCGCGCCGGCGGGGTCACCGTCCACTGGACGAAGCCGGTGCTGGTCGCCGAGGTCGAGCACGGCGGCTACACCGACACCGGCTCCCTGCGTCAGGCCGCGTTCAAGGGCCTGCGCGAGGACAAGCCGGCCCGCGAGGTCACCGACGCGCCCCACACCCCCGCCGACCCGGCGAAGGAGCCCGGCCTGCACTCCGGTGCGGCCGCCCTGGCCATGCCGGGCGGGGGCGCTTCGACCGGCAGGCGCGGAGGAAAGGGCAAGCTGGTCGTCGCCGGCGTCACAATCTCCAACCCGGACAAGATCCTGTGGCCGGCCGCCGACGGCCGGCCGGCGGTCACCAAGGCCGAACTCGTCCGCTATTACGAGATGGCCGCCGAACGCCTCCTGCCCCACGTCGCCGACCGCCCCGTTTCGGTCATCCGCGCCCCCGAAGGCGTTGGCGGTGAGAAATTCTTCCAGCGCCACGCCATGCCCGGCTCCAATCCGCGCCTGAAGCTGATCGATGTGACGGAGCGCAAACCCTATATCGGCGTCGTCGACGTCGGCGGCCTCGTCGCCATCGGCCAGTCCGGCGGGCTGGAGCTGCATCCCTGGGGCTGCAAGCCGGGCGACCCGGAAACGCCGGAGCAGATCACCTTCGACCTCGACCCCGACGAGGGCCTCGACTTCGACGACGTTATCGCCGCCGCCAGAACCATGAAGAAGGAGCTGGAGACTCTCGGCCTCAACCCCTTCGTCAAGACCACCGGCGGCAAGGGGCTGCACGTCGTCGTCCCCATCCTCGCCGACGGGCGCAGCCGCATCGAATGGGAACAGTGCAAGGCCTTCGCCAAGGAGGTCTCCGAGCGGGTCCGCCGCGCCGATCCCGACCATTTCACAACCACCATCGCCAAGAAGGCGCGGGGCGGAAAGATATTCCTCGACTATCTGCGCAACGGCCGCATGGCCACCGCCGTCGCCCCCTGGTCGCCCCGCGCCCGCCCCGGCGCGGGTCTCGCCTTCCCCCTCTCCTGGGGTCAGGTGAAGAAGGGCCTCGACCCCCGCGCCTTCACCCTCCACGACGCCGCCGCCCTGCTGAAGAAGCCCGACCCGTGGAAGGATTTCCGGGCCGGCGCGGTCAATCTCCGGCCGGTGCTGAAGAAGGTCGGGCTTTAGGCCGCCTTCTTCTTCGCCGGGGCCTTCCCGGCAGGAGCCTTCTTCTTCGCGGCCGACTTCTTCGCCGGGGCCTTGCGCGTTCCGCCGGCCGAGCCCTTCAGGCTGGCCCTGAGCGCCGCCATCAGGTCGACCACATTTGTGTCCTCCGGTTCGGGCGCCTCGACCAGCCCCTTGCCGCCCTTCTGCTTGGCCTTGATCATCTCCTTCAGGGCCTCGTCGTAGCGGTCCCGGAACTCCGACGGATCGAACCCCGCCTCCTTCTGGCCGATGATCCGGGTGGCGATCTCGACCATGTCCTTGTCCGGCTTCACTTCCGGGATGTCGTCGAAATAGTCGGCGGCGTCGCGCACCTCGTCATGGGCCCGCAGGGAATAGGCCACCAGCCCCTTGCCCCGCACCTCCAGCGCGATCTGCCGCTCGCGGCCGCGCAGCACCAGACAGCCGATGGCCACCTTGCCCGCCGCCTTCATGGCGTCGCGGATGACCGCGAAGGCCTCGGCCCCGACCCCCTTTTCGGGCACAACATAGAAGGGATCGTTCCAGTACAGCCGGTCGATCTCGTCCTCGTCGACGAATTCGTCGATCGAGATGGTCCGGGTGCTCTCCAGCCGGACCTTGTCGAAATCCTCGTCGTCGAACAGCACGTATTCGTCCTTCGAGACCTCGAATCCCTTGACCAGATCCGACCGCTCGACGGGGCCCGTCTCGGGGTCGGTCGGGACCATGCGGATGCGGTTGTTGGTCTCGGGGTTGATCAGGTGGAAGCTGACGTGGCTGGCCGACGACGTCGCCGTGTAGAGCGCCACCGGGCACGTCACGAGGCTGAGTTTCAGATGCCCCTGCCAGGTCGGTCTCGCGGCCATGATCGCCTCCTCGTCCAATTCCGGGAGTCGAACCCCCGACCGGACGATTCGTTCAGGGCGTCCGTTCCGACAAGGTCGCGCTCAGCGCCTCCGACAGGCCGTCGATGCCATAGGGTTTGGGTAGCACGCGGAAGGACTCGCCGGTCGCCGCCGACGCCGCCTCGCTGAACCCGGTGGTCAAAAGGACCGGGGTCGCGGGCAAGCGCCGCCGCACCTCCTGCGCCAGGCCCAGCCCGTCCATCTCGCCCGGCATGACCATGTCCGAGAACACCAGGTCGAAGCGCGAATCCTTCTCCAGTACGCCGAGCGCCTCGGAGGCGCTGGCGACCCGCACATGGCGGTAGCCGAGGTCGGTCAGCATGTGGCCGACCCCGGCGGCGACGGCGTCGTCGTCCTCGACCAGTAACAGTCGACCGCCCCCCTTGGGCTTCGCCCGGGCGTCGTCGGGGGCGGGCAGGCCTTCCGGATCGGTCGCGGCGGGCGTCCTGAGCGTGCGGGGCAGGCAGAGGGTGAAGGTCGTGCCCTCGCCCTCGCGCGATTCCACCGTGATGTCGCCGCCGGACGAGCGCACGAAACCATAGACCTGCGACAGGCCCAGCCCGGTGCCGCGCCCGACCTCCTTGGTGGT
>JBGTSL010000047.1:0-9211 GCA_041940325.1 Brevundimonas sp. | reverse complement strand
GCGTCGATACGCTCGACATCGACAATCTGTGGAAGCTGTCCTCCGGCCGGATCGACCGGTTCCGCCTCGACCACTGCGGCTTCATCTTCCAGGGCTTCAACCTGTTCCCCGCCCTGACCGCCCTGCAGCAGGTCGAGGTCGTGCTCAAATACCAGGGCCTGTCCAAGGGGGCGGCGAAGAAGCGGGCCGCCCTCGCTCTGGAGGAGGTCGGCCTCGGGCCGCGCCTGCACCAGCGACCGACGGCCCTGTCGGGCGGCGAGAAACAGCGCGTGGCCATCGCCCGGGCCCTGGCCAAGGATCCCCAGATCCTGTTCGCCGACGAACCGACCTCCGCCCTCGACGGCGAGAACGGCCAGGTGGTCATCCGCCTGCTGCGCCGCGCCGCCACCGAACACGGCGCCGCCGTCATCTGCGTGACCCACGACCCGCGCCTCGAGGCCTGGGCGGACCGGGTCATCCATATCGAGGACGGCGTCATCATCGACGACCAGCGCCGCACCCCCAATCCCGACGCCACCCTGGCCTCGCACTGAACGATCCAAGGACTGAACCCCCATGTCCCGCATACCCCGCTTCCTGAAGAACAAGTGGCTCTGGATCGGCCTGGTGCTGATCGTCCTCCTCATCGTCGGCTTCAACTTCATGCAGGCCGGCGCCGCCCAGAAGAAGGCCGAAGAGGAACAGGCCGCGGCGAAGAAGGTCGAGAGTCCCTATGCGGCCGTGGCCAACGCCAAGATCGACGTCGAGGGCGGCATCATCCAGATCGCGGCCCGCCGCGGCGGCGTGGTGCGCGAGGTCCTGGTGCAGGAAGGAGACCGGGTCGTCGCCGGCCAGATCCTCGCCCGCCAGGAAGACGACGAGCCGCGCCTCGCCCTGCAGAGCGCCGCCGCAGACGTCGCCCAGGCCGAGAGCCAGCTGCGCCTGATCGAGGTCGACCTGCGTACCGCCCAGCGCGAACATGACCGCCTGCAGCAGCTGGTCGATTCCAACTTCGTCGCCGCCGCCCGCATGGACCAGGCCCGCGACGACATCGCCTCCGCCCGGGCCCGTCTCGCCTCGCAGCAGGCCGCCGTGCAGACCGCTCGCGCCCGCCGCGACCAGGCCGCCTACAATGTCGAGCTGACCGTCATCCGCGCGCCCCAGGATGGCCGCATCGTCCGCCGCTACGCCAATCCCGGCGCCGGCGCCTCGACCCTGAACGTCTCGACCATGTTCGATCTCGAACCCGACTCGCCGCGCATCGCCCGCGCCGAGATCGTCGAGAGCGACATCCCCAATGTGACCACCGGCCAGGCCGTCGAGATCAGCCCCGAGGGCGATCCGTCCAAGGTCTATGTCGGCACGGTCCTGCGCCGCGCCGCCGTCTTCGGGGCCCGCAAGCTGGCTTCGGACGACCCGTCCCAGCGCACCGACGAGCGCGTCATCGAGGTGGTGGTCACCGCCGGCGACGCGCCGCTGCTGATCGGCCAGCGCGTGCTGGTCAAGTTCATGAAGCCGGGTGAGACCGCCGGCGCCCCCCGCGAGGCCGCCGTCGGCGTGCCCACCAACCGGGCCATGCGTCAGCCCGTGCGAGCCGGGTAAGGCGGGCTAGCGGCCGGTGAAATCCGCCGGCCGCTTCTCCAGCACCGCCGCCACGCCCTCCGCGTGGTCGGCGGTCAGATGGTCCAGCGCCTGCATGGCGGCGGTCATCTCCAGCATCTGGTCGAAATTCGCGTCCCGACCCTGACGCAGCAGGGTCTTGGCCATGCGCAGCGCCTGCGGGGCGTGCGCCGCGACCTTGCCGGCCGCCGTCAGCGCCTCCTCCATCAGCGCGTCCGGCGCGACCACGTGGTTGATCAGCCCCCAGCGCTCCGCCGTCGCCGCGTCGATCGTCTCGGCGGTGAACAGCATTTCCGCCGCCCGCGCGTAGCCGACGTTGCGCGGCAGCAGCCACGCCCCGCCGTCCCCTGGCAATATGCCGAGCTTCAGGAAGGGCACGCCGAAGGTCGCCTCGCTCGAGGCCAGCCGGATGTCGGCCAGCCCCGCGATGTCGCAGCCCAGTCCCATGGCCGGCCCGTTGACCGCCGCGATCAGCGGAACCTCCAGGCCGTACAGCGAGCGCGCGATCCGGTGCACCACCCGCCGGTAGCGCTCGCGGATCTCGGCCCCCGTGCCGGCGAACAGGTCGCGCCGGTCGCGCATGGCCCTGAGGTCGCCGCCGGCCGAGAAGGCCCGTCCCGCGCCGGTGATCACCACGCAGCGCACGCCGGGGTCGGCGTTCACCGCCGCGCAGGCCGCCGCGAAGGCCTCGCCGTCCTCGAGGTCGGGCAGGGCGTTCAGCCGATCGGGCCGCGACAGCGTCCATATCTCGATCGCGCCGCGTCGTTCCGTCTGGATCAGGGTCATGCGCCAGCAGTGCCCCATCCGGCCGCCGCCGACAATTCCCCGCGCGCTTCCGAGCCGCTACTGATCCCCCATGCCCGTCCCGCCGTCCGGTCCGCCCCGTTCGATCGCCACGCCCTGCGTCAAGGTCTGCATCGTCGACGGCGCCTCGGGCCTGTGTCTCGGCTGCTGGCGCACCCTGTCCGAGATCGGCGGCTGGAGCGGGCTGTCGGATGCGGAACGGGAGCGGATCATGGCGGAGCTGCCGGGGCGCGCTGCGCGCGAGGGAGTAGGCAGTAGGCAGTAGGCAGTAGAGGACCGGAGCCGGGTGCTGGCGCAGTTCCGCCTTTCCTACTGCCTAATTCCTACTCCCTACTGCCCACTACCCGTTTACCCCCCGCCAACCATCCCTCTTCACCGCATCCCAACGGGGGCCGTGCGACAAGGCGGGTCATGCGGTTCGATCTGTCCTCCGCGGCCGTCATGGCCCTCGCCGTCGCCTCGGCCCTGACCACCGCCTGGTGGATGGATCAGGCCGGTCTGCGCGGCCAGGCCCAGGCCGCCACGCCCGTCCCGGCCGCCGCCAGCGGCCCCGCCGGCCAGGTGCTCAAGGCCGCCGACGGCCACTACTGGGCCGAGGCCGACATCGACGGTCGCGCCGTCCGCGTCATGGTCGACACCGGCGCCAGCGTCGTCGTCCTGACGCCCGCAGACGCCGCCCGTCTCGGTGTGAAGCTGAGCCCCGCCGACTTCTCCGGCACGGTGATCACCGCCTCCGGTCCCGTCCGCGCCGCCCCGGTCCGTCTCAAGACGGTCGCCGTCGCCGGCGCCCGGGTCACGGGGGTCGAGGCGCTGGTCGTCGAGCAGGGCCTGCCGCACTCGTTGCTGGGCATGAGCTATCTCGGCCGCCTGTCGTCGTTCAGCGCCACGCCGGCCGGACTGACGCTCCGTCCGTAGCCAGCAGGCAGCAGCCCGCGCCCCTCTTTCGCCTGCTGCCTGTTGCCTCAAAGGGCCTTCACCACGACCAGCGCCGCCGTCGCCAGCAGATAGAACGCGAAGGCCCGCCTCAGCACGCGCCGGTCGAGGGAATGCGCCAGCTTCGCCCCCCACGGCGCCACCGCCGTGGTCAGCACCGCCATCACCACCGCGCCCGGAACATTGACGTAGCCCAGCGACAGAGGCGGCCGCCCGCCGGCGTCCCAGCCGAACACAACGAAGCCCAGCGTCGCCATGATCCCGATGGCCACGCCGAAGCCCGAGGCTGTCGCCACGGCCTGATGGATCGGCCGCCCGCACAGCGACATCAGCATGCCGCCGAAGCTGCCGCCGCCGATGCCCATCATCGCCGACAGCCCGCCTATCGCGATTCCGAGGCCGCGCCGTCCCCAACCCTCCGGCAGGCCCCGACGCACCGCATAGCCCTCGGGCATCAGTCCCATCTGCGCCGCCACGGCGATCAGACAGACGCCATAGACGACGGCCAGTCCCTCCATCGAGGTCAGACCCGCCACGGCCGCGCCGAGCAGCGCCCCCGCCGCCACCCACGGCGTCCAGGCTTTCAGCACCGCCTCGTCCACCGCCCCGTGCGTCCGGTGCGCCCGCAGCGATCGCCACGAGGTCGCGACGATGGTCAGCAGCGAGGTCCCGATCGCCACATGCAGGTTCGCTTCGCCCCCGACGCCCAGAACCTCGAAGGCGTAGAACACCGCCGGCACGATCACCGTGCCGCCCCCGACCCCGAACAGCCCGGCGATCAACCCACCGGCGAGCCCCGCCACTGTCAGGGCGGCGAGCAGCATCAGGATTTCGTTCAGGGGCAGGGCGGTCATCGGGCCAAGCTCTAGCGGAGCGGGAGGGGCGAGGGGAGGGCGCCCGGAGCAACCTTCCTCCCGGAACCCCGTTCTTTCCGCTCAAGGCATCAGCCGAAAGAACCCCCCCCATGACCGCGATCCACACCCTGTCGGCCGTTGCGGCCGGCGCCTTGGCCCTGTCGGCCGCCGGCGCCGCCGAGGCCCAGACCCCCTACACCAGCTATCAGTCCGGCCCGGCGGGCGTGCCGTCGTCGTGCCGCAATGTCGAACAGCTGCCCAACGGCTATGTCTCGGCCGAGTGCCGGACCGAGGGCGGCTTCCGCTGGAGCTCGATCCGCAGCGTCGACTGCCGCAGCGCCATCACCAATCGCGACGGCGTGCTGAGTTGCAGCGGCGCCTCGGCGACCGTCGGCCCCCTCTATCCCGAGGACCCCTACGACGCCGGCCAGGACTACGGCCCGCCGGCGCAGAACCAGCCCGGCGACGTCTTCGGCGCCCTGCTCGGCGCGCTGTTCGGCGTGCAGACCGCCGATCAGGACCGGGCCCTCGACGAGGACTGGAGCCGCGGCCGCCGTCCGCTGTATCAGCGCCGCGCCGACCTTGACGCCCGCATCAACGCCGGCGTCCGTGACGGCTCGATCAGCCGCTACGAGGCCGACCGCCTGCGCGACGACTACGACGCCCTCGTCCAGCTCGAGACCCGCTACGCCGCCGACGGCCGGATGACCACGGCGGAGCGCCGGGACCTGCGCGACCGCTACCGCACCCTGTCGCAGCGCGTCGGCGACGAGCGCCGTGACGACGACATGGGCTACGGCGTCTGGCGGCCCCTGTCCGAGCAACGCGTCGCCTTCTTCGCCCGCGTCGATCTGGCCGAGCGCGACCGCCGCGTGAGCCGCCTCGAGGGCAACCGGCTGCGCGCCGACTTCGACGCCCTGGTCAGGCTGGAATCCGACTACCGCCGCGACGGACTCAGCGCCCGCGAACAGCAGGACCTGACCGCCCGGCTGGCCGACCTCGACCGCCGCGTCGGCGACGTCGCTTACGACGGCGGCTATGGCTACGATCCCCGCGCCGCCGAGATCGACGCCCGGATCGCCGCCGACGAGCGCAGCGGCCGGATCAGCCGCTCCGAAGCCGCCCGCCTGCGCGACGAGCTCCGCGAACTGACCCGCCGCTGGGCCGACCTCGAGGCCCGCGTCGGCGTCCGGCGCTAGGTTCAACGGGCGCGGTTCGCCGCCCCCGGCGACAGGCGCCTTCGCGGCGTCAGGCTCACGGCGATTGCTGGAGCATGAGGCCAAGCGTTACATTCGACGAATGAAAGTCGGCCAGCCTCTCCTTGTGTCAGTCTTTCTCGTCGCAATGTCGGGCTGCCAGACCGTGTCGGTGGAACAGGCCTGTCGCTCCCGGGCGGCTGCGGGCGGGGTCCAGCTGGACGGGCCGGCCGTCGTACAGCCCGTGCCCGGAACCGAACAGGTGATCTATGGCTGGGAACCCGTTCACGACGGCCGCCCGGGCGTCCAGTGCACCACCCGGCGCGGACACGTTCAGGACGTCGTGATCTTCGGGTGGAACAGCAGGCCCTAACTGCTCTTGTGTCAGCCCGCGCCGCCATGCTTCCTGCCTCGACACGGGGGAGCGCGCGCGAATGACTGACAACCACGATTTCAGCGCCCGCCCCGACATCGCCCCCACCCCCGCCCCCGGCTCCCGCTGGCGGCTGATCGGGCCCGGCATCGTCGCCGCCGCGACCGGGGTCGGCGCCGGCGATCTGGTCGCCACTCTCGTGGCCGGCTCGATGTTCGGCTACGCGCTGCTATGGGCGGCGGTGGTCGGGACCCTGCTGAAGATATCGCTCGCCGAGGCGGTGGGCCGCTGGGCGCTGGCGTCCGGGCGGACCATCTTCGACGGCTGGTCCAGCCTCGGGCCGGGCTGGTTCGGCGGCCGGCTCAACTGGGCCAGCGTCTATTTCGGCGTCTATGTCGTGATCTGGGGCTTCGTCTACGGGGCCACGGCCATGACCGCCTCCGCCCTGCCTCTGGCGGCGCTGCTGGACGGCACGGCCCTCGCCCTCGACCTCAAGGCCTGGGCCATGATCTGCGGCGTCCTCGGCCTGATCCTCGTCTGGTTCAACCGTTATCCGGTGTTCGAGAAGCTGATGACCGCCCTGGTCGCGGTGATGTTCGTCACCGTGGTCGGCCTGGCCGTCATCGTCGCCCCCGACCTTCCGGCCATGGCGCGGGGCCTGATCCCGGCCCTGCCGGCCGGCTCGGCCTTCTACACCCTCGGCCTGATCGGCGGCGTCGGCGGCACCATCACCCTGGCCGCCTATGGCTACTGGATCGGCGAGAAGGGCTGGCGCGGCCCGGCCTGGATGCGGGTCATGAAGCTGGACAACCGCGTCGGCTACGCCGTCACCGGCGTCTTCGTGGTCGCCATGCTGATCGTCGGCGCGGAACTGCTGCACGCCTCCGGCATCGCCCTCGCCCGGGGCGACCGCGGCCTGCTAGATCTCGACGGCGTGCTGCGCGAGCGCTTCGGCGACGTGGTCGGCATCATGTTCCTGGTCGGCTTCTTCGCCGCCAGCTTCTCGTCCCTGATCGGCGTCTGGCACGGGGTCAGCCTGATGTTCGCCGACTTCTGGGCCCACCTGCGCGGCCGCGCCGACGACTCCTCGGCGAAAGGGGAGGGCAGTCCCGCCTTCCGCGGTTATCTGCTGTGGCTGACCTTCCCGCCCATGGTCCTGCTGTTCATGGACCGCCCCTTCGGCCTGATCGTCGCCTACGGCGCGCTGGGGGCCCTGTTCATGCCCTTCCTCGCCCTGACCCTGATCTGGCTGCTCAACTCCTCCCGCACCCCGGCCGAGTGGCGCAGCCACTGGCTCTCCAACGCCATGCTGATCGCGGGCGGCCTGCTGTTCTGCGTGCTGGCGGGCCGCGAGCTGATCGGCCTGTTCGGTTAAAGCAGCAGCGCGCCCTCGTGGCGCAGCAGCCAGCCCTTGCGCTCCAGCCCGCCGCCGAAGCCGACCAGCGCCCCGTCGGCCCCCACGACCCGATGGCAGGCCAGCACCAGCGGGATGGGATTGCGGTTCAGCGCCACACCCGCCGCCTGGGCCGCGCCGGGCTCGCCCGCCCGCTTCGCCATCTCGCCATAGCTGATGGTCACGCCCGCCGGCACCTCGGCCAGCGCCCGCCACACCCGGGCGTGAAAGCCGTCCCCGGCGACCGCCCCGTCCAGCGACCACCGCGCCTGCGTCAGCGCCTCCCGGTCGCCGTCGAAATAGGCGGTCAGGGTGCGGCCGAGGACTGCCGGCGCCGAGCCGTCTGCCAGCGTCGCCGCCGGATACTCGCGGCGCATCGTCCTGATCAGGCCGTCCCCGAACGACAGGCCGCGCAGCACGCCGTCGTCGTCGCAGGCCAGCGCCAGCGGCCCGATCGGGCTGTCCATCCACGACAGGGTCAGGGCGGGGGGCGGGGCGGGCGTCATTTCCGCATCCTGCACCCGGCGCGTCACGAAGGCTCGCGGTTTTCGGCTCCGTTTGCTTCCGGGCCCGGCGGAACCTTCACCGCGCCGGACGCGCTCCCCTTGCGATGTTCGGAGTTATGGATTTCGGCGACGATCCGGTCTTTCGCCTCGGCGGGGCCGCGGTGACGCTGGGCGGCGTCGCGACCGGCCTGGTCATCTTCCTCGGGGCCTGGCTGCTATCCCGGTTGGCCAGCCGTAGCCTGTGCCGATTGCGCGAGCGGTCGACGCGCAGCGCCGGCCCCCTGTATCTGCTGGAGAAGCTGGCCAGCTACGGCCTGATCGTTGTCGGCGCCTTCGTCGCGCTATCGGCGGCCGGCCTGAACCTGTCCTCCCTGGCGGTATTCGCCGGCGCCATCGGCATCGGCGTCGGCCTCGGTCTTCAGGGCGTGGTCAAGGAGTTCGTCTCCGGCCTGTTCCTGATCTTCGACCGGATGGTCTCGGTCGGCGACTATGTCGAGGTCGAGGGCGAGACGCGCGGTGTCATCGCCGAGATCGGCCCCCGCGCCACCCGCATCCGCAACAACGACAACATCAACGTCCTCGTCCCCAACTCCCGCCTGATCGAGGGCCAGGTCATCAACTGGACGCTCAAGGGCGACACCCGGCGCATCCACATCCCCTTCTCGGTGGCCTACGGCGCCAATCGCTCGCGGGTTCGCGAGGCCGTGCTGGAGGCCGCCCGCGCCAGCCCCTTCACCCTGCCCGAGACCGGTACCCGCAAGAGCCAGGTCTGGCTGGTCGGCTTCGGCGAGAGTGGACTGGATTTCGAGCTGCTGGTCTGGCCGACCCGCGAGGCGGTCAAACGCCCCGCCGCCATGCACGCCGCCTACACCTGGGCCATCGCCGACGCCCTCGACGATGCCGGGATCGAGATACCCTTCCCCCAGACCGACCTGCGCATCCGCAGCGTGTTCGGCCACGAGGGCGACGAGGCGCTGGAAACCCTCGGCCTGCGCCGGGGCCCGCCCCGGCGGGATGGCCGCTCCGGTCCGCCGCCCGCCGATCCGGCTCCGAAGGCTCCGCCCGTCAACGACGCCGCCGACGACCTGATGACCCCGCGCGAGCCGCTGGACGGCGACGAGGCCGGGGCGGTGGCTCCCGACTGACTGTCCTGCCGCCATCCTCCTGCCAGCATGCTGTCAGCAGCGGCCCGCCGCATCTCCGTTCCAGCCGGCGCGTTGTGGCGCTGTCGCCCTCCGCCCCCTAGATTGCGTTCATGGCCCGTTCTCCCAGCAAGCCCGTCCACGTTCCCGGCCAGTCGGGCCTTGCCGAGGCCCCGGCGAAATTCCTCCACGACCCCGCCGCCGCGACCCGGGGCATGCCGATGTTCGCCCCGGTCGCGGGCCCCCGCCTGACCCCGGAGGAAGCCCCCGGCGCGCCCTCCGACTGGACCCCGCACCGCCCCGAGCGGCCGGCGGACCGCAAGCACATTCCCTTCCGGCTGGACACGAAATATACCCCGGCCGGCGACCAGCCCGCCGCCATCGCCGAGCTGGTCGAGACCGCGAAGGCCG
>JBGTSL010000046.1:0-9441 GCA_041940325.1 Brevundimonas sp. | reverse complement strand
CACACCTGGACGGTGGCGTAGGTAGACTTGCCACCGTCATTGCGAGGCGCGCAGCGCCGCGGCAGTCCAAGGCCATTGCGCTGACGCCCATGCGGCTGCCCTGGATCGCCGCGCCGCCTTCGGCGACTCGCGATGACGGCGCGCGTGGGTGAGTCTCTCGCTCGTCACCCCGCCTTCCTGGCCGCCCGGTGGGCTTCCATCTGGCGTACGTAATCGACCATGCGCTTGCCCGGCTCCTCGGTGAAGCGGGCGTCGGTAACCCCCAGCTCGGCAATGCGGTCGACGCGGAACATGCGGAAGTCCTGGCGCAGCTCGCACCAGGCGGTCAGCGTCCAGAACGGGGCGAAGAAGGCGAGCGCCAGCGGGCGCACCACCCGGTTGGTCGGAATGCCGTCGACGTCGCGATAGGCGAGCCTGACCTTGCGCTTCTCGCGCATCGCCCGCCTGAGCGGCCCGAAGCCCTCGGGCACCCGGATCGAGTGGTCGTGCACCGGCGCGTAGAACCCGATCTGGTCGAAGCTCTCGGCCAGGCTGGGCGGCATCACCGCCATCAGCTTGCCGCGCAGCCGCTCCGCCGCCGCGGCCAGCGACGCATCGCCCCAGCGCACCGCCATGGCGACGCCCAGCGCCAGCGCCTCGACCTCCTCCGCATCCATGTTGACCGGCGGCATGTGGAAGCCGGGCCGGAGCACGTAGCCGACGCCGGCCTCGCCGTCGATCGGGACGCCGGAGGCGGCGAGGTCGGCAATGTCGCGATAGATGGTGCGGACCGAGACTTCCATCGCCTCGGCAATCTCCTGCGCCGTGATCGCCTTGCGGCGGCCGCGCAGGGTCTCGATGATGCGGTAGAGCCGGTCGGCGCGGCGCATGATGACGGATCCGTAAAATCGCTCCTGACATTATGATGGCAGCAGGCCCCCGTTATCAACCTCCATGACATTACGATCCGTGCATCCTGGAGGCCGCGATGACCATCACCGCCTGCTACCCCTTCGTCACCACCGACAAGCGCGACGAGAGCGTCGCCTATTACGAGGCGCTCGGCTATGCCGTGGTGGTCGAGGGGCCGGCCTGGACCCATCTGGCGGTGCCCGGCAACCCGACCCTGCAGCTCGGCCTGCTGGACATCGGCCACGAGTCGGTCGAGGCGCCGTTCGACGTGCCGGGGCGGCTGTTCCTCGGGCTGATGGTCAACGACGCCGACGATGCCTTCGCCCGGGCCCGGTCGGTCGGCCGCACGCTGGAGCCGGCGCCGCAGGACATGCCCTGGGGCCAGCGCCGCTTCACCGCGATCGACCCGGACGGCAACCCGATCGACTTCGCCGCCGTGACCGCGGCCGACACGCCCTTCACCCACGCGATCCGCACGCTGATGGCGGCCTGAGGCGGGCGCCGCACGATCGGGCCGGTCAAGTGTCCCAGTAGGGATGCGGGCCGAACCGGTCGACCAGGAAGTCGATGAAGCTGCGCACCTTCGGAGAGACGTAGCGGCGGTGGATGTGGACGGCATGGATGAACTGCGCCTCCGGCTGCCAGTCCGTCAGCACGGGTTCGAGCTGGCCGCGGCGCAGCGCATCGGCCACCACGAAGGTGGGGACCAGGGCCAGGCCGAGGCCGGCCAACAGGGCTTCCTGCAAGGCGAGGCTGCTGTTGACGGCATAGCGGCCGTCGACCGCGACCGTGACGCGTTGGCCCTGCGGGCCGTCGAACAGCCACTCGCGCGGCGAGCGGGCAAGGCTGTAGACCAGGCAATGATGATCGGCAAGCTCGCCGGGGGTCCGCGGTGTGCCGTGCGCTGCCAGATAGGCCGGGGCGCCGCAGACCACGCGGCGCAACGGTGCCAGCCTGCGCGCGATCAGGCTGGAGTCCTTGAGGCCGCCGCCGGCCCGCACCGCGACGTCGAAGCCCTCCTCGACCAGGTCGACATAGCGGTCGTTCATGACCAGGTCGACGCTGACGCCGGTGAACGCCGCCAGGAAATCCGGGATGGCCGGCGCGACATGGGCGAGGCCGAACGACATCGGCGCGCTCACCCGCAGGGTGCCCCGCGGCTCGGCGGCTCGGCTGGCGGCCTCGCGCTCGGCCTCGTCAATCTCCTCCAGGATGCGGACGCAGCGGCGGTAATAGGCCTCGCCGGCCTCGGTGACGCTCATCCGGCGTGTGGTTCGCGCCAGCAGCCGAACGCCGAGCCGGGCCTCGAGCTCGCCGACATTCTTGCTGGCGGCGGCGTTGGAGAGGCCGAGATCGCGGGCGGCGGCCGAGAAACTCTCGCGCTCGACGACCCGCCGGAAGGTCCGCATCGCGACAAGCTGGTCCATGATTATTCACTCTCGGTGAAGAAGCTTTCCACGCTTCAGGGAATTATCGCGGACCGTTGAAAGAACCAACTCCATCGGCGTGACCGAACCCTGCGGTCGGTCACCCGGCCACAAGCCGGTGCTGATGGAGGTTTTCATGAATGCACTTCGACAATGGCTGGCCGGGACCATCCTGGCGACGACGCTGCCCGTTGCAGCGGCCCAGGCCCAGGCGGTCGGCACCAGCCCATGGGGCGCGGCCGACGAGATCGGCCGGCTCAACCTGATGACGCCGGCGACGCGGGCCGCCGTCCTCGGCCGGCTGGCGGCGAGTACCGTCTACGACCTGTCGGTCGACTATTTCATCGGCATGCCGAGCTGGCAGGCGGCGGGAGACCCGCACTACCGGATCTGGATGACCCACACGCCGCACGGCACGGCCGTCGACGATCCGCTGGGCGTCGGCGAGGCCATGAACGCCCACGTCAGCTACACCGGCTCCGCCTTCACCATGTACGCCCATACCGGCACGCACATCGACGCGCTCAGCCACTTCGGCCTTGACGGGCGCATCTGGAACGGTTTCAGCGCCGACGACCATCTCGGCGACCGCGGCTGGACCGTCGCCGGCGCCGAGACCATCCCGCCGATCGTCGCCCGCGGCGTGCTGATCGACGTCGCCGCCGCGCTGGGCGTCGCCATGCTGCCGCCCGGCCACCGCGTGACGCGGGACGAGCTCGCCGCCGCGCTGGACCGTCAGGGTGTCGCGCTCGAACAGGGCGACGTGGTGCTGATCCGCACCGGCCGCATGCAGCTCTACGACGACGCCGCCGCCTTCATGGCGAACCCGCCCGGCATGGGCCTGGACGCTGCGCGCTTCCTGGTCGAGGAGGGCGGCGCGATGATCGTCGGCGCCGACAACCTCAGCTTCGAGGCGTTCCCGTCCGAGGTCGAGGGCAACTACATCCCCGTCCACACCTACCTGCTCGCCGAGCAGGGCACGCCGATCCTGGAGCTGGTCTATCTCGAGGAGCTGGCGCGCGACGGGGTCTACGAATTCGCCTTCATCGGCGGATCGCTCAGGCTGCGCGGCGCCGATGCGGCGCCGATCCGCCCGATCGCAATACCCCTGCAACCCGAGCTGTAAGCTCGCTTCCGGAGAGACTGTGATGACCATGAGACGGACTATGCTGGCCGCAATGGCGGTCACCCTCGGCCTCGCTGCCGGGCTGCCGGCGCATGCCGCCGAGGGCTGGGCGACGGTGAACCCGCCGCATCTGCAGGACACCACCCGGTTCGGCTATTCGCTGGCCACGGTGGTCGAGGCGAACACGACCCTGGTCTTCGTCGCCGGCCAGGTCGGCGTGTCGGAGGACGGCCCCAACGACTACCGCGCGCAGGTCGACCGCGCCTTCGACAACCTGGTCGCCGTGCTGGAGGCGGCCGGCGCCAGCGTCAGCGACGTCGTCAAGATCACCGTGCTGATCAAGGACCACGACGCCGAACGGCTGCAGTACCTGGTCGAGAAGCGCCGCGCGGTGTTCGGCGACAACCCGCCCGCCAGCACCCTGATCCCGGTCGAAGAGCTGGCGCTCGAGAGCTTCGAGTTCGAGATCGACGCGGTCGCGGTGATCCGGCGCTAGGTCCGGTCACGAGCGGCGGGTCTCCCGGCCCGCCGCTCTCGCGATTCACGGTGCCGGACGGTCTTTGCACTCAGGCCGGCCGTGCTGTATGCGATGCCTGGTTTTCGCTAACGGAGTGCCCATGCCCTACGCCAGCCTGCGGGAGTTCATCGACCGGCTCGAACGCGAACAGCGGCTGGTGCGGGTGACGCATCCGGTTTCGACCCAACTGGAGATGACCGAGATCCAGACCCGGCTGCTGGCGAAACAGGGGCCGGCCGTGCTGTTCGAGAGGCCGGTCAGGGCCGATGGCGAGGTCTCCCCGATGCCGGTGCTGGCCAATTTGTTCGGCACGGTCGAGCGCGTGGCCTGGGGCATGGACCGGACGCCGGCGGAGCTGCGCGAGGTCGGGGAGACGCTGGCCTTCCTGCGCCAGCCGGAGCCGCCGGGCGGTTTTCGCCAGGCGCTGGAGATGGTGCCGCTGCTGCGCACGGTGATGGCGATGCGGCCGAAGACGGTGGGCCGCGGCCCGGCGCAGGAGGTGGTGCTGCAGGGCGCGGACATCGACCTGGGCCGGCTGCCGGTGCAGGGCTGCTGGCCGGGCGAGCCGGCGCCGCTGATCACCTGGCCGCTGGTGGTGACCCAGGGGCCGAACCCGAAAGGCGACAAGGCCGACGCCTTCAACCTCGGCATCTACCGGATGCAGGTGACGGGCCGGAACACCACCTTGATGCGCTGGCTGAAGCACCGCGGCGGTGCCCAGCACTATGCGCGCTGGGGCAAGGAGAGGCGGGCGCCGCTGCCGGCCGCCGCCGTGATCGGCGCCGACCCGGGCACCATCCTGGCCGCGGTGACGCCGGTGCCGGACACGCTGTCGGAATATCAGTTCGCCGGGCTGCTGCGCGGCAAGAAGGTCGAGCTGGTGGAGTGCAAGACCGTGCCGCTGAAGGTCCCGGCGTCGGCCGAGATCGTGCTCGAGGGCCATGTCAGCCTCGACGAGTTCGGCGACGAGGGCCCCTACGGCGACCACACTGGCTACTACAATGCGGTGGAGCCGTTTCCGGTGTTCACGGTGAGCGCGATCACCATGCGCCGCGACCCGATCTACCTCTCCACCTTCACCGGCCGGCCGCCGGACGAGCCGTCGGTGCTGGGCGAGGCGCTGAACGAGGTGTTCGTGCCCCTGATCCGCCAGCAGTTCCCGGAGATCGTCGACTTCTGGCTGCCGCCGGAGGGCTGCAGCTACCGCATCGCCGTGGTGTCGATGAAGAAGGCCTATCCGGGCCACGCCAAGCGGGTGATGCTCGGCGTCTGGAGCTATCTGCGCCAGTTCATGTACACCAAGTGGGTCATCGTCGTGGATGAGGACATCGACGCCCGCGACTGGAAACAGGTCATGTGGGCCATCTCCACCAAGATGGACCCCGCGCGGGACATCACCGTCATCGAGAACACCCCGATCGACTACCTCGACTTCGCCAGCCCCGAGAGCGGCCTGGGCTCCAAGATCGGCCTCGACGCCACCGACAAATGGCCGCCCGAGACGAAGCGCGAATGGGGCGAGGAGATCCGCATGGACGCCGCCGTGGTCGGGCGGGTCAGCGAGATTTGGGACCGGCTGGGCCTGCCAGGGGACGGGTCGCCGATCTGGAAGTCCCGGACCTGACGACGGCGCCTCGATCAACTTGGGCTGATTGTGTCCTAAAAGCGCTTTTCAGATGACGAAACTGTAATACACAGTAGGGGCTGACCTTCCCGGAGTCGTTCCATGAAACGCAGCCTCGTCATCGTCCTCGCCGCCGCCCTGGCCGTGCCCGCGGTCTCCCTGATCGCGACACCCGCCGACGCCCAGGTGCTGACCGGTCGCAACGCGCCGCGCAACTCGGGCCCGGCCCGGCCCGCCCTCAGCGAGCGGGAAGAGAACAGGCTCTACGAGGCCGAGGACCAGGTATTCGAAATCGACAGTCAGCTGGCCGACATCCAGGCTGCGGCCGAGGCGGCCGGCGGCATGACCGAGGCCCAGCAGGCCCAGGTCGCGGCCCTGACCCGTCGTCGTGCGGAGGCCCAGCGCACCATCGACCGGCTCGAGGCCAAGCGGAACCGCTAGGTCGCCGCGCAGGCGGTCAACCGCCTGCAGACTTGCCATGAACCGACGGACGGCGGATGAGGGGCCATGCGCTCCACCCTGATCCTCGCCGCCGTCGCGGCCCTCGTGTCGAGTCCCGTCATGTCACAGTCCGCGTCCCCGTCCGTCCCCAACGCCGCGCCGTGGGACCAGGCCTTCCTGCCGCCCGCCCCCGCGTGGGACGGCGACAGCCGCGCCCTTCTCCGCGACGCCTCCGATCCGTGGGTGACCCCGTTCGAGGCCGATCCGGCGCACGACTTCAGCCCGTCCTACGCCGACACCCGCGCCTGGTTCGACCGGCTCGACGCCGCCTCCGACCTGATCCGCATCGAGCAGTTCGGCGTCTCGCCGGAAGGCCGCCCGATCTACGCCGTCATCGCCTCGAAGGACGGCGCCGCCTTCGATCCGGCCAAGCCGGTGCTGCTGGCCCAGGCCGGCATCCACCCCGGCGAGATCGACGGCAAGGACGCGGGCATGATGCTGCTCCGCGACATCGCCTTCTACGGCAAGTCCGACCTGCTCGACCGGGTCAACCTGATCCTGATTCCCATCCTGTCGGTCGACGGCCATGAGCGGACCAGCGCCTACAGCCGCCCCAACCAGCGCGGTCCCCGCATCCAGGGCTGGCGCAACACGGCGACCAACCAGAACCTCAACCGCGACTATCTGAAGCTGGACCAGCCCGAGATGCGGGCGGTGCGCGGCCTGATCCTGAAATACCGGCCGGATCTTTACGTCGACGTCCACGTCACCGACGGCATGGATTACCAGTACGACGTCACCTACGGCTACAACGGTGAGAACGGCATCTGGTCCCGTTCGCCGGCCATCGCCGCCTGGCTCGATTCCGCCTTCAAGCCGGCCATGAACGCCGCGCTCGAAGCCCAAGGCCACATACCGGGCGAACTGGTCTTCGGCGTGGACGACGATCCCCGAGCCGGCCTGTCCGACGGCGGCCTCGGCGAGCGCTTCTCCAACGGCTGGGGCTCGGCGGCGCACGTCCCGACCATCCTGATCGAGAACCACAGCCTGAAGCCGCACGAGCAGCGCGTGCTCGGGACCTATGTCTTCCTGGAGGAGGCCATGCGGCTGCTGGCCGCCGAAGGCCGCGGCCTGCGCGCCGCCGTCGAGGCGGACAGCGCCCTGCGACCCGCCGAGATCCCCGCCAACTTCGTCCAGGACGAACAGCCGGTCTCGACGCGCGCCTTCAAGGGCATCCGCTACGAGATGTACGACAGTCCCGCCTCGGGCCGTCAGGAAATCCGCTGGCTGGGCGAGCCGGATCCCGAACTCTGGCAGATGCCGTTCTATTCGTCGCACCCGACCCTGACCCTGAAGCGGCCCGAGGCCTACTGGGTGCCGGCCCACCGCGCCGACATCATCGAGCGCCTGCGCATCCACGGCGTCGCCATGGAGACCCTCGACGCCCCGCGCACCGTCTCCGTCGAGATGCTGCGCCTCGATGATCCGAAGCTGGCGACCCGCCCGAACGAGGGCCACGTCCCCGTCACCGTCACCTCTGTGACGCCCGAGCGCCGCGACTGGACCTTCCCGGCCGGCTCGGTCCGGGTGCCGACCGACCAGCGTCTGGGCGACGTCGTCGTCCTGCTGCTCGAGCCGCAGTCGTCCGAGAGCTTCTTCGCCTGGGGCCTGTTCCCCGAGGTGCTCAGCCGCGTCGAATACATCGAGGGCTACGCCATCGCCCCCCTGGCCGAGCGCATGATGGCCGCCGATCCGGCGCTGAAGGCCGAGTTCGAGGCCAAACTCGCCGCCGAGCCGGAATTCGCCGCCAGCCCCGGCGCGCGTTTGCAGTGGTTCTACGAGCGAACTCCGTTCTATGATGACCGCTTCCGGCTCTATCCGGTGGCCCGCGAGACCTGACCATGCCCGAGATGACCGCTCTTCACGCCGCCGGCCTATGGAGCGGTCTTCTCATCCTGCTGATGGTCTTCCTGTCCTTCAGGACCATCTTCACCCGTCGGCGGTTCGCGGTGTCGTTCGGCGACGGCGGTCATGCCGAACTCACCGCGGCCAGCCGCATCTTCGGCAATGCCGCCGAATACATTCCGCCCTGTCTCGCCATTCTCGTCCTCTTGGCCCTGCTCGGTTTCCAGCCGATCTGGGTCCACGCCATCGGGGGAGGAATGCTGCTCGGCCGCATCCTGCACGCCTGGGGTCTGGGCAAGGCGAAACAGCCGTCGTTCGGGCGGATGTCAGGGATGATCCTGACGCAGGCGGCGCTGGTCGTCGGCGCCGGCGCCCTGATCGCCTGCGCCTTCGGCCTGGTCTGACGCCGCAGCCGTTGCGCCGGACAGCCCGTCCGGCCATATCGGGGCATGTCCGACAGCCTGCCGACGTCCGCCTCACCCGACATCCTGCCTGAACTGGTCGCCGCCGCGCTGAGGGCCGGCGCCGACGCCGCCGAGGCCGTCTCGGCGGAGCGCGCCGCCCTCTCCGTCGGGGTCCGCAACGGCGCCCTCGAGGACGTCGAGCGCGAGGAGAGCCGGGATCTCGGCCTGCGCGTCTTCATCGGCCGACGTCAGGCCACCGTCTCCGCCTCCGACCTGTCCGAGGCCACCCGCGCCCGTCTCGTCGACCGCGCCGTGGCCATGGCGAAGCTCGCGCCCGAGGATCCTTACGCCGGCCTCGCTCCCCAGGACCGGCTCGCCGGCGGCCCGTTCGCCGACCTCGACCTGTTCGACCCGTCCGAACGTAGCGCCGCCGAGCTGGAGGCCGTCGCGGCCGAGGCCGAGGCCGTCGCCCTGGCCGTGCCCGGCGTCGTCCGGTCCGAAGGCGGTCACGCGTCGACCTCGACCAGCCGCTGGCGGCTGGTCACCTCGCACGGCTTCGACGGCGCCTGGCGAGGCTCGGCCTTCTCGCTCGGCGTCGGGGTCATCGCCGAGAAGGACGGCGCCATGGAGCGCGGCGGCGAGCATCGCGCCGCCCGCCATCTGTCCGACCTGCCGTCCGCGGGGGAGATCGGCGCCGAAGCCGGACGCCGGCTTCTCGACGAGCTCGGGGCCGATGCCGGCGGGGTCTCCCTGGGTGATGGCGATGGGTTGCATGGGTTTGAAGCCAAAAGTGCCTGTAGCGCTAGTTGATCATGCGCCATTAGCTATTAATAAGTGAGCAAACTGAACCACACAACCCGACGAAGCGACGCCTTGTTGCGCGATGTCTTGCCATCGTTTAGGCGGGGTTGTCGATCTCAATGAACTGGTGGCTCAGCCCGCACTGGTCCGCCACATGGGCCGCCACAGCGGGGGCGCCGTAGCGCTCGGTGGCATGGTGGCCGGCCGCCACATAGGCCACGCCGGTTTCGGCCGCGTAGTGCGCCTGCGGCTCGGAGATCTCGCCGGTCACGAAGACATCGGCTCCGGCCGCGATTGCCGCCTCG
>JBGTSL010000045.1:0-9499 GCA_041940325.1 Brevundimonas sp. | reverse complement strand
TTGTCCCGCAATGCCGGAAGCAGGCTCTGGCGAAAGCCGGCATCAAGCGCGGAGAAAGCCTCATCCAGCAGGAGCAGTCGCGGCCGGGCAGACAGCGCCCGGGCGAGCGCGACGCGCTGGCGCTCCCCGCCCGACAGCTTGAGCCCGCGCTCGCCGACCATGGTGTCCATGCCCTGCGGCAGGGCGCGGATGAACGCATCCAGCTCGGCCGCGTCGGCGGCCCCCCAGATCGCCGCCTCGTCCGCGTCCGGCCGGGCGAAGCCGATGTTGGCCCGGATGGTGTCGTTGAACAGGGCCACATCCTGCGGCACCAGCGCCACGGCCGCG
The DNA here is from genome assembly GCA_041940325.1 of Brevundimonas sp. Classification (GTDB taxonomy): domain Bacteria; phylum Pseudomonadota; class Alphaproteobacteria; order Caulobacterales; family Caulobacteraceae; genus Brevundimonas. The sequence continues at coordinate 9,172 of JBGTSL010000045.1, read as the reverse complement.
CGCAGCGACTCCTGCGTCACCCGGCGCACATCCACGCCGTCGATCAGAACCGCCCCCTCCTGCGGGTCGAGCAGGCGCAGGGCCAGTTTGACGATCGTCGACTTGCCGGACCCTGACGGCCCGACCAGCGCGGTCGTCGTGCCGGGCGCGGCGGTGAAGCTGACATCCTCCAGCCCGTTGGCGCGGGCGTCATGGCGAAAGCCGACGTGATCGAACGCGAGGGCCGCGCCACGCGCGTCCTCCGGCCGCGGCAAGGGCGCCGCGTCGGACGCATCGGCCACCTGCGGCGTCTGACGCGTCACCTTCAGCATCTCTTCCATGTCTATGAAGGACTGGCGGATTTCCCGGTAGGCGAAACCGAGGATATTGAGCGGCGCGTACAGGCTGATCATGATCAGCACCGCCGCCATCACGTCGCCCGGACCCATCCGGCCCGCCGCCGCCTCGAACCCCGCCATCACCGCCATGACGGCGAGGCCGAGGTTCATGATCACCGCCTGGATGACGTTCAGCAGGGCCAGGGAGCTGTTGGCCTTCAGCGCCGCCCGCGTGTAGTCGCCCAGCGCCATGTCATAGGCCCGCGCCGCCCGCGCCTCGGCCCCGAACGACTTGACCGTCTCGTAGTTGAGCAGGGCGTCGACCGAAACCCCGGCCGCCTGGGTGTCGGCGGCGTTCATCTCGCGCCGGTGCTCGATCCGCCAGTTCGACAGGGCGAAGGTCGAGACGGCGTAGATCGCCACCACGGCCACCGCCACGGCGCCGAAACGCCAGTCGTATTTCCCCGCCAGCACGCCCGCCGCCAGCACCAGTTCGACCCCGGTCGGGATCAGGTTGAAGGCAAGGATGCGCATCAGAAAGTCGACCGCCCGCGAACCCCGGTCCATGGTCCGCGACAGGGCTCCGGACCGCTTGGTCTGGTGGAAGTCCAGCGACAGGCTCAGGGCGTGGGCGAAGGTCTCCGCCGCCGCCGTCCGCTGCGCCGCCGACCGAACCGGCGCGAACACCACGTCCGAGGCGTTGGGCGCGATGGCCGAGAGCAGGCGAACGATGGCCCAGCCCACGGCGAACCCGCCGAAGCCCCAGGCCAGGGCGACGCCGGTCCCCTGCCCCGCCGCCAGCCGGTTCACCGCCGCGCCCAGCACCAGCGGCGCCAGCACTCCCAGCGCCTTGCCCCCGAGGGTCATGCCGATGGCCGCGATAAGCCTGAGGCGCAGTTGCGGCGCGTTCGACCGCCGCACCAGCCGCATCAGGTCCAGCAGGGCCCGGCCCGTCGGCGGTCCTTTCGGAAGCTCGGCCGGGGGCTCCCCCTGCGCGGCCTTCGCCACCGAATCTCCCCGCCGCCCGCTCCGCTCGCCCAGTCTCGCCATGGGCGCCATATGGCCCCGCTCCGCCGGCTGCGCAAAGGTTCGTTCAGATACGGCCGGTCACCGACGCCCAGATCAGGCGCAGCCGCTTCGCCGCCTCGCTTCGGCCCGGGTTCGTCAGCGTCGCATGAACGACCGCCGGAAAGGCGGCGACAGGCAGTGCGCGCAGCGCGGCCCGCGCGCTGGCCCTGGCCGCCTTCGCCTCATCGAACCGGCCGGTCTGCGTCAGCCCCCACATCCGCCCGGCCTGGACAACCGTCGCCTCGTGACCCGGCCCCGCCAGCACCCGCGCCGCCGCCTGCATCGGGCCGACGTAGAAGGCGTCGAGGTCGTGGGGCTCTCCGTGCACCCGGCCGATGTGCGCTTCGATCAGGGCGTCGAACGGCGCCCGCTCCAGCCCGCGCCGGGCCGCTACGTCCGTCAGCGCCTCAAGCACCGGATGGCCCTTGCGCGGCTCGCCGGCGAACACCCCGTCCATCTGGTCGCGCCACCAGACGTAGCGCATCTCAGCCAGCAGCGGCTGGGTCACCCGCGTCGGAATGGCCAGCAGCTCCGCTTCGAAGGCGTAGAGCGCGATCAGGTCCGCCCGCGCCAGCGCGTCCGCCGCGAACCGGCTCGACAGCCAGCGGTCGGGATCGGCCGCGCGGACCTGCTCGCCCAGCGATGAAGAGGGATCAGCCAAAAAGGGTCTGATACATCGCCATGGCCGTCAGCATCGGCAGCGACAGCAGCATGTTGGTGCGGCTGCCCAGCATGGCCACGCGCGCGGCCTTCGCCTTGACGTCGTCCTCGGCCGGGACGATGCCCAGGGCCCGCTTCTGGTTCGGCCAGATGACGCCCCAGACGTTGAGGAACATGATGATGGCCAGCCACACGCCGATGCCCAGCAGGGTGTAGCCCTTCTGGTCCTCGGTCAGGCCCTGCACGAGGCCGAAGCTCAGCACCTCGACGGCATAGGCATGGCTGCGGCTGAAGGCCAGGGCGAGGCCGGCGACGACGGTGGCCAGAGCCGACCAGCGGAACCAGAACAGGGCCTCCGGGGCGATATGCTTGCCGACCGCCGGCTTCAGCTCGGCCGGGATCGAAGGCATCACCCGGATCTGGACGAAGTTGAAATACCACAGCAGGCCGATCCACAGGATGCCGGCCACGACGTGGGTCCAGCGGAACACCGCCTGCCAGAAGATCAGGTCGAAGCCGCCCGGCGCGACGCTGCCGAAGGCGTAGATCATCACCCCCGCGAACACCAGGCTCAGCAGGACGGTGGTGCGGAAGTTCGAAAGCAGGTTGCCGAACATGTCGAACGCCCCTCCCCGGGCGAGAATCGTTGAAGCGCGACCATAGCGCCGCGCTTCCCCGACAAAAACCGAAAGAGTTTGTGGGTATCCTCCCCACATCGTGGGGAGGGGGACCGCGAAGCGGTGGAGGGGCTACCGCGCCTCTACGGCCGGCTCGCCATGCCCAGCTTGACCGGCGTGGCCTCGTCCGCCCCGCCGCCGCGCTTGACGCCCCACAGCAGGATGATCGGCGCGGCCACATAGACCGACGAATAGGTGCCGATGATGATGCCGGCCATCAGGGCGATCGAGAAGCCGAACAGGGCCTCGCCGCCGAACACCGCCAGCGCCGCCAGCACCATGATGGCGGTGACGCCCGTGATGATGGTCCGCGACAGGGTCTCGTTGATCGACAGGTCGATCACCTCGCGCAGGGGCATGGTCTTGTACTTGCGCAGGTTCTCCCGCAGGCGGTCGAACACCACGACCGTGTCGTTCATCGAATAGCCGATGACCGTCAGGATGGCGGCGACCGTGTTCAGGCTGAACTCCAGCCGCATCAGTACGATCAGGCCGAACACGAGGATTACGTCGTGGACCAGGCCGGCGATGGCGCCGAAGCCGAACTGCGGCTCGAAGCGGAACCAGATGTAGGCGAACATCAGCACCACGGCGAGGCCGAGCGCCAGCATGCCCGAGGTGAACAGCTCGCCCGACACCTTGGAGCCGACCACGGCGACATCGGAATAGGTCACCTCGCCCACCGCGCCGGTGATGGCGGCCTCGACCTGCTGCACCACCCGGGTCTGATCGCTGCCGTCCGGAATCTGGAAGCGGACGATCGCCGTCGAACCGTCGTCCACGTCCGTGCCGCGCCGGGCGATGCCCTGCACCTGGACGTCCCCGAGGCCGAGGTCACGCACCGAGCCGCGCAGGGCGTCCAGCGGCACGACCTGTCCGGCCGGCTTGGAGACCTCCATCGAGGCCCCGCCGCGGAAGTCGATGCCCATGTTCAGGCCCGGCCAGAAGCAGCCGACGATCGAGGCGATCACCAGCACGGCCGACAGGGCGCCGAACGCCTTGGAGTATTTGACGAACTTCAGGTTCGTCCGCGTCGGCAGCAGTTTGATCAGGGGCCATCCACGCATCGCCATCACTCCGCGATCGGCAGTTTCTTGGGCTTGGCGACCTTCAGCCACCACGCCAGGGCGACCTGTGCGACCAGCACGGCCGACAGCATCGAGGTGAAGACGCCGATGCTCAGCGTCCAGGCGAAGCCCTTCACCGGGCCGGCGCCGAGCACGAACATGATCGCCGCGGCGACCAGGGTGGTCAGGTTGGCGTCGATGATGGTGCCCATGGCCTTGTTGAAGCCGGCGTCCAGCGAGGCGATCACCGATCGCCCGGCCCGCGCCTCGTCGCGCATCCGCTCATAGATCAGCACATTGGCGTCCACCGCCACGGCGAAGGTCAGCACCAGGCCGGCGATGCCGGGCAGGGTCAGGGCCGCGCCGGTCATCGACATGGCGGCGATGATCAGCAGACCGTTCAGCACCAGACCGATCACCGAGATGCCGCCGAAAAGGAAGCCGTAGGACAGGAGCATGAAGGCGACGATGATCACCGCCCCGATCGCCGTCGACAGGGCGCCGGCGGCGACAGCGTCCGCGCCCAGCTCGGCCGTCACCGTCCGGCGCTCCTCGACCTTCAGCGGCGCCGGCAGGGCCCCGCCGTTCAGCAGGTTCACCAGCTCGGCGGCCTCCTGGATCGTGAAGGTGCCCTCGATGATGCCCGAGCCGCCGGTGATGGCCGAGTTGATGACCGGCGCCGAAATCACCGTCCCGTCGAGGATGATGGCGAAGGGCTTGCCGATATTGGCCGCCGTCGCCTCGCCGAAGCGGCGCGCTCCGGCCCCGTCGAAGCGGAAGCCAATGGCGGTGCGGTTGTTCTGGTCGGTGGTGATCTCGGCGCGCGTCAGGTTCTCGCCCGACACCAGGATCCGCTTCTTGACCAGATAGGGGGTCCCGTTCGCGTCGGGCACGACCTCGGAGTCCGGCGGCGGGAAGCCGGCCAGCGCTTCCTCGATCGAATTCTCGACATCGACCATCTGGAAGGTCAGCTGGGCGGTCTGGCCGATGATCCGCTCCAGCTGGGCCGGGTCGCTCTCGCCCGGAGCCTGGACCACGATCCGGTCGGCGCCCTGGCGGGTGATCGACGGTTCACGCGTGCCGAGGCTGTCGATCCGGCGGCGCACCACCTCGATCGACTGGGTCACCGCGTCGGACGCCATCGAGTCCATGGCCTGCTGGGTGTAGGCGTAGCGGATGCGCCCCTCGCCCTGGCGCTGCACGGTGCGGTCAGCGACCGTGCCCGCGCCGCCGCCGGTCGCCAGGGTGCGCATCGCCTCCAGCGCCCGCGCCGTGTCGGCCGGGTCGACGAGCGAGACGGTCACGCCGGCGCCCTGCTGCACGATGTCCGCCTCGATCCCCGCCTCGCCCAGCACCGTGCGCGCGTCCTCGCCGAGGTTGGTCAGGCGCTTCTCGCGCATGGCCGGCACGTCGACTTCCAGCAGCAGGTAGGACCCGCCCTGCAGGTCGAGGCCCAGATTGACGCCGCTCTTCGGCAGCCAGCCCGGCAGCGCCGCCCGCTGCTCGGCGGTCAGCACGTTCGGATAGGCGAACAGCACCCCGAAGGCGAACGACAGGGCGAGAAGAATGACCTTCCAGCGCGACAGATGGATCATGCGGGCTTCCCCGACCTTTCAGAGCGCCGGGATCAGGCTTTGGAGACTTGCTTCGTGTCGTTGGCGGCGACGCCGGTGCGGTCGCGCACCTGGGTGATCATCGCCTTGACGACGCGGACGTTCACGCCCTGGGCGATCTCGACCATGGCCTCGTCGTTCTCGACCCGCGTCACCTTGCCGATCATGCCGTTGGACAGCACCACCGAGTCGTTGCGCTTCAGCCCGGCGATCATCTCGCGGTGCAGCTTGGCCTGCTTCATCTGCGGGCGGACCAGCAGCAGATAGCCCATCACCCCGATCAGGATGATCGGCGCGAACTGGATCAACATGGCCATCAGGCCGCCGTCAGTCGAAGTCATCGAAATTCTCTGGCAACGGGCCCCCGCGGCGCCCTTGAAAATGAGGCGCGGAACCTAGGGCGCGCCGCCTCACATTGCAACGCGGCGCTTGGGCGGAGTCCGTCGCCTGCGTTACCGCGGCAACACGCTCAGCGGGTCGATCGCCGTCGGCTCGTCGCCGCGCATCCGCCAGGTCTCGAAATGGATCGACGGCCGCCCGTCCCCGGCGGTCGTGCCCACCGTGCCGATCGCCTGGCCCGCCGACACGTCGTCGCCGTCGCGCACCAGCGCCGAGCCGAGGTGGCCGTAGACCGAGCGCCAGCCGTCGCGGTGCACGATCAGCACCGTCAGCCCCTGCCCCGCCAGGTCGTCGCCGACATAGCCGACCCGCCCGGCCGCCGAGGCGCGGATCTCGGTTCCCTGGTCTGCGCCGATGTTGACGCCGTTGTTGCGCTCGCCCATGCCGACCGGCCCGAAGCGGCGCAGGATGTCCCCCCGCACCGGCCAGTCCAGCGCCACCGTCGTGGCCGCCGGCGCGCCCACCGGAGCGGCCGTGGCGGCCGGCTCGCGCGACGGCGGCACGGGGGCCGGCGCGGCCGTCGGCGGCGGCGGAGGGGGCGGCGGCGGCACGCCCGCGTCGGCGACCTGGACTCCCGTCGGCGACGGCCCGGTGGCGTAGGGATCGCCCCCGATATCGACTGCGTCCGCCGGCAGGGTGATGCGCTGGCCCGGCGACACGTCCGCCCGCGGCCCCAGGCCGTTCAGGTCGATCAGGGTCTGCACCGGCGTCTGGAAGCGCCGCCCGATGCCGGAAATGGTGTCGCCCGGCTGGATCACATAGGCGGCGCCCGCGACCACCGGCGCGCCCGAGGCGGGCGGCGGCGGGGCGGCGAAGCCTTCCGAGGCGGGCCCGGCGGCGGGCTGATACGGCCGCGTGCCCACCGGCGCGTCCAGCGCCCCGCCGTCGATCTCGGCGACCGGCGCGGTCGCCGGCGGCGGCGCCTCATCGGCCGGATTGGTCGCCCCGCGCACGCCCTCTCCGCTCGGCGCGGGGGCGGCCGTCGGGGCCGGATAGCTGCGCACCGGCGGCGGCGGGGGCTCGGCGTGGATCGAATAGCGCGGCTCGGTCGGATAGCTGGCGCAGGCCGCCGTCAGGCTCATCGCCCCCAGCACCGCCAGCGCCTTCAGCCCCGCCCTGATCCCGATCATTCGCCCGCTCCTCAGACTCGACTCTCGCCCCGCCGGACCAGACCCCTTAAACCGCGCCAAAGTTGGGCGGGAAGGTTAATGAAAAGGGAACAGGGGCTACGGGCTAGGGGCTAGGGGCTAGGGATATTGGGAAGCCACGGAGTTGGGCGACATCGTTGAGGGCCAACTGCGCCCCGCAACGAGCCCCTGGCCCCTAACCTTCCCGCGCCGTCCCCTCGACCAGCGGCACGAACCGCACCTCCGCCAGGCTCTCCCTGCGGAACGAGCCGTCCTCCAGACTGACATAGCGGTGCAGCCGCTGCACCGAGCCGCGCCCCACCGGGCAGACCAGGATCCCGCCCGGCTTCAGCTGGTGCAGCAGTTCGGTCGGCTCGCCGGGCGCCGCCGCCGTGACCATGATCCGGTCGAACGGCGCCTGCTCCGGCCAGCCCAGCCCGCCGTCGCCGTGGCGGGTGATGACGTTGTCGATCTTCAGCTCCTTCAGCCGCCGCTCGGCCTCGGTCAGCAGGCTGCGGTAGCGCTCCACCGAATAGACGTAGCGCGCCAGCCGGCTCAGCACCGCCGCCTGGTAGCCGCTGCCGGTGCCGATCTCCAGCACCCGGTGGCGCGGCTGCACGTCCAGCGCCTGGGTCATCAGGCCGACGATATAGGGCTGGGAAATCGTCTGGGCGCAGTCGATCGGCAGGGCCTGATCCTCCCACGCCTGATCGAGGAATTTCTCGTGCACGAAGACGGCGCGGTCGATCGATTCCATCGCCTCCAGCACGCGCGGCTCCGTCACCCCCTGCTGCCGCAGCCCGAGGATCAGCCGCCCGGCGCGATCGTCGTTCAGCTTCATTCCGCCGCCACCGTCTTCGGCGGCGCCCCGCCCAGCACCCCTTTCAGGTCGTGCACGCTCGGCATGTGCGTCAGGTCGATGTGCAGCGGCGTGACCGAAATCCTGCCCTCGTCCATGGCCCGCAGGTCGGTCCCGGCCGCATGCTCCTGCCTGGTCCCGCGGAAGCTCATCCAGTAATAGTCCCGCCCCCTCAGGTCGGTGCGCCGCACCGCGTGCATCTCGCCCAGGTCGCGGAAGCCCTGCCGCGTCACCTCGATCTCGGTCACCGCCTCCGGCGGGCGGTTGGGGAAGTTCAGGTTCATCACCACCCCGGCCTGCCACGGCTGGGCCAGCAGCCTGCTGATGATCGCCGGGGCATAGGCCTCCGACGTCTCCCAGTGGGCCACCACGTCGTCGTGGAATCGCTCCAGCGACTGGCTCAGGGCGATCGAGCGGATGCCGAAGGCCATGCCCTGCAGCGCCCCCGCCACCGTCCCCGAATAGGAACAGTCCTCGCCGACATTATGCCCCCGGTTGACCCCCGACAGCACCAGATCGGGCTTCTCAGGCATCAGGTCGTTGACCGCCAGCACGACGCAGTCGGTCGGCGTCCCGGTCACCGCGAACCGCTTCTCGCCCATCCGGTTGACCCGCAGCGGCTCGGTCAGGGTGATCCCCCGCCCCTTGCCCGACTGCTCGACCTGCGGCGCGCACACCCAGATGTCGTCCGACAGCGTGCGGGCGATCCGCTCCAGACATTCAAGGCCTTCCGCCTCGATCCCGTCGTCGTTGGTGAGGAGAATTCTCATTTTACTTTCGTCATCCTCCGGCAAGCCGCGAAGCGGCGCAGACCGGGGGACCCAGCGGCGCGCGCGAGCGCGAAATTGTCGGGAGCGCCGCCGCTCAACTCAGCCTGGCTGAACAGATCGCCTTCGGCGCCGCCGGGTCCCCCGGTCTCGCTGCGCTCGCCGGAGGATGACGAAAGCAGGTCACCCCACATGCGTCATCCCTTCCGGCATATACCGCCGCAGCGCGTCCGGCACCGCGATCCGCCCGGCCTCGTCCTGGTAGTTCTCCATGATCGCCACCAGCGTGCGCCCGACCGCGAGGCCCGAACCGTTCAGCGTGTGCACGAACTCGGTCTTCTTCTCTCCGGCCCGCTTGAAGCGCGCGTCCATCCGCCGGGCCTGGAAGTCCCCGCAGTTGGAGCAGGAGCTGATCTCCCGATACGTCCCCTGCGACGGCAGCCAGACCTCCAGATCGAAGGTCTTCCGCGCCGAAAAGCCCATGTCGCCCTTGCACAGCAGCATCCGCCGATACGGCAGCTCCAGCTTCTCCAGCACCGCCTCGGCGCAGCGCACCATCCGCTCGTGCTCGGCGTCCGAGTCCTCGGGCCGGGTGATCGAGACCAGCTCGACCTTGTG
>JBGTSL010000044.1:0-9628 GCA_041940325.1 Brevundimonas sp. | reverse complement strand
ATCCCGCTCGCCCTCTCGTACGACGACGTGCTGCTGGCGCCCCGTCGCAGCTCGATCGGCTCGCGCGCGGACGTGCGCGTCGGCACGCGCCTGACCCGGCGGCTGCGCCTCGCCGTGCCGATCGTGTCGGCGAACATGGACACGGTGACCGAGTCCGAGATGGCGATCGCCATGGCGCGCGCGGGGGGCCTGGGCGTGATCCACCGCTTCCTCACGGTCGAGGAGCAGGTCGCCGAGGTCGCGCGGGTGAAGCGGGCCGAGGCGCTTGGCGTGGACCTGGCGCAACTGCCGCTGGCCGAACTGCAATCGCTTGAGGCGGGCGTCACGGAAGCAGTTTACAAGGTGCTCACCCCTGAGGCTTCCTGCGCCAGCCGCCAGAGCTTCGGGGGCACGGCGCCGGAACAGGTCCGGGCGCGGATCGCTGATTGGAAGAGCCGTCTGCCATGAAAAAACTCGTTCTCGCCGGCGCCGCCGCCCTGATCGCCGTCTCCGCCGCGGGCTGCGGGCGGATGGCCGACCTCGACGCGCCGCCGGCCAAGCGCACCGAACGCAGCCTGCCCTCGGCCCGCGGCCCCGGACCGGTGGAGCCGGCGACTGTCTACCGCCCGCCCAGCCAGCAGCCGATCGACGGCGGGCCCAGCTCGAACCCCTACGGCGGTTCGGGCGCGAACCCCCGCTAAAGCCTTGCACCATTTCGACCGGATCGACGGCGCCCTCCATGCGGAGGCGGCGCCGCTGGAAGCAATTGCCGGGGCCGTCGGCACGCCGGCCTATGTCTATTCGACGGCGACCCTGACGCGGCACTACGGCCTGTTCCGGGAGGCGGTGGAAGCTCATCGGGCCGCGCTGGGAGACGCCCTGATCGCCTTCGCGGTGAAGGCCAATTCCAACCTGTCGGTGCTGGCCACCCTGGCGCGGCTGGGCTGCGGGGCCGATACGGTGTCGGAGGGCGAGATCCGGCGGGCGCTGAAGGCGGGCGTGCCCGCCGGGCGGATCGTCTTTTCCGGCGTGGGCAAGACGGACGCCGAACTGGCCTTCGCCCTTGAGGCCGGGGTGCGCCAGATCAATGTCGAGAGCGCGGTGGAGCTGGACCGGCTGATCGCCATTTCGGCGGCGAAGGGGGCGGCCCCGGAGATCGCCATCCGGGTCAATCCGAAGATCGGGGCCGGGGGCCACGCCCGGATCACCACCGGCGGGGCGACCGACAAGTTCGGGGTGCCGGCCGAGGAGGCTCCGGCCCTGTACGCCCGCGCCGCCGCCTCGCCGCATGTAACGCCGGTCGGGCTGGCCTGTCACATCGGCAGCCAGATCACCACGCTGGAGCCGCTGGAGGGGGCGTTCCGGGCCCTGCGGGAAATGACGCTGGGTCTGCGGGCGGAGGGGCTGGCGGTCAGCCGGCTGGATCTGGGGGGCGGGCTTGGCGTGCCGTATCACGGCCAGACCGACCTGCCCTCGATCGCCGACTATGTGGGCATGGCCGCCCGGGTGCTGGACGGGCTGGGGGTCGAGGCGGCGTTCGAGCCGGGAAGGCTGCTGGCGGCCAACGCCGGGGTGCTGCTGAGCCGGGTCATCCAGATCAATGCCCGCAGCGACGGCCGGACCTTCCTCGTGCTGGACGCCGGCATGAACGACCTGATGCGGCCGGCGCTGTACGACGCCTTCCACGACGTCGTGGCGGTGCGGGAGCGGGCGGGCGAGACCGGGACCTATGATCTGGTCGGGCCGATCTGCGAGTCGACGGACGTGTTCGCGCGGGAGCGGCGACTGTCGCCGCTGGAGGCGGGCGATCTGGTGGCCTTCATGGGGGCGGGCGCCTATGGGGCGGTGCTGGCCAGCGAGTACAATTCGCGGCGGCTGGTCCCGGAGGTGCTGGTCGACGGGAGGCGCTGGGCGGTGGTGCGGGGGCGGCCGTCGTACGACGAGATGTGGAGCCGGGAGCCGCGGGCGGACTGGCTGGGCTGAGTTCTACCCGGGTAAAACCGAAAAAAACGGTGTGGCGGAGTCGGCAGGGTCGGCGCCGGAAACAGGTATGGCAGAGTCGGCAGGGTCTACATCGGCGTGCCTCGGGCGGTGCGGCGGGGATTCGATTGTCAAAGACCGGACGGCATTATGCGCCCGCCGGCTTATCCGGATGGAAGATCGATTCCGGAATCGTTCAAGTCTCTGATTGAGCGGGGTATTGTCCGCACAATCCGACCATGTTTTCGCGGATTGTAAGCACAGCGTCATGGCTTGCGTCGCGGATTCCTTCTCCCGTTGGGAGAAGGTGGCGGGGCGGAGCCCCGTCGGATGTGGGTCGGCTGGATCAGTCGGCGTAAGCCGCGGCCCGGGACGGCGATCCGGCTTGCGCCGAATGCCGATGATCGACCCTCACCCTTTCGCGCAAGGACGACGGCTACGCCGTCGTGCGCTCAAGCCCTCTCCCATCGGGAGAGGGTTCCTAATCCAGGGCGCAAATATCCGGGAGGCCGCGCAGGGCGCCGGCGTGGTCGAGGCCGTAGCCGACGAGGAAGCGGTTGGGGGCGTTCCAGCCGACGAAGTCGGGCTCGGGCGCGCGGGGCAGCGGCCAGGGCTTGCGGGCGAAGACGCAGGTGAGGACCTCGGCGGCGCCGGCCTCGCGGGCGATGCGCACGGCCTCGGCCAGCGACAGGCCGGTGTCGAAGACGTCGTCGAGGATCAGCACCTTGCGGCCGGCTACGGGCCGCTGGAAGGGGGCGTAGACGTCGATCTTGCCGCGGCTCTCCTTCCCGTCGCCGTAGGAGGCCAGCCACAGGGCGTCGAAGCGAAGGTTACGGCCGATCCGCGACAGGGCGCGGGTCAGGTCGGCGGCGAACCACAGGCCGCCGGTCAGCAGCACGGCGGCGACGGTCTCGTCGTCGGTGGCGGGGGCGATCTGGCGGGCCAGGTCGGCGACGATGCGGGCGACCTCCGCCTCGGGCAGCAGGACGGTCGGGGTCGGGGTGTCAGCCATGCGAGGCGGATACCGCCTCGGAGCCGTGCGAGTCGATAGGCAGGGGCACCGCGTCGATCGGCTGCATGTCGAGCACCGTGGCCGGATCGGGCAGGAGGGCGGGGCGGAGCCCGGCTTCCGCCGTGGGAGCGGCGGCCTCGACCACGGGCGCCGGGTGATCCGCCTCGGGCAGCGGCCGCGGGACGGCCGGCGCGGGGCGAGGCGCCGGGGCGGCGGCGCGGACCGGAGCGGCGTCATCGAGCACGAAGGAGACGCCGACGCCCTGACCCTTGCCGCCGGGGTCGGGGATGGTGGCGGCGAACCCCTGGACCTTGCCGGGCAGGACCGGGGCGGCGTCGATGCGGACCACGGCGTGGCCGATCTCGGCGCCCTGGCGGTCGAGCAGGGCGACGCGGACCGGCGGGGCGATGCGCTCCTCGTCCCGCACATTGCGCAGGGCGCCGGAGATCAGCACCTTGCCGGGATCATTGGGCGCGGCGCTGGCGGACACCGCCTCGAACTCGAGCCCGGTCGGGTTCACCGTCAGGCCGACGGCGGCGTAGGCGGCGGCGGCGCGGGGGGCCAGTTCGACCACCTCGACGCGGAACAGCCAGGCCGCGGCCGCCAGGGCGGCGAAACCGGAGGCGATGCCGGCCCAGACCACGCCGTGGGCGGCGGCGCGGCGCAGGCGGCGCTGATGCTCGGCGCGGGCGCGGAAGGCCCGGGGCAGTTCGGGGGCCGAGGTTTCGGCCAGCGACTCGGGAACGGACTCCTCGCGGCGGGCGCCGCTTCCGGAGTCGACGCCGGGGGGCGAGGCCGACAGCTCCAGCGGCTCCTCGAGGGTGGCGCGCCAGGTGTGTTTGCAGGCCTTGCAGCGCACGGTGCGGCCGCCCGGGCCGATGGCCTCGTCGGGGGTGAAATAGCTGGTGGCGCAGGACGGACAGGTCAGTATCATGTGCGCTGACTGAGAGGCTTTCCGCCCCCTCCTGTCGCGGCCCGACGGCCGCGTCCTGACCCAAAAAAGATGCCCGTTCAGCCCCGCCGCGCCGCCGAAACCGACTCCGCGACCGACACCGTCCGCCTCTCGGGCGTGAGCTTCGGCTATGCGGACGGCCCGGACGTGCTGCGGGACGTTAACCTCATATTGCCCGCCGGCTCTTTCCACTTCCTTACCGGGCCCTCGGGCGCGGGGAAGTCGACGCTGCTGAAATTGCTGACCCTGGCCAAGCGGCCGACGGCGGGCCGGATAGACCTGTTCGGCGAGGCGGCGGACGCGGCGCCGCGGTCCGCCCTGCCGGGCTTCCGGCGGCGGATGGGGGTGGTGTTCCAGGATTTCCGCCTGCTCGACCATCTGTCGGCCTTCGACAATGTCGCCCTGCCCCTGCGGCTGGCCGGGGCGAAGCGGGAGAGCTGGGCGGACGACGTGGCGGAAATGCTGGACTGGGTCGGGCTGGGAGAGCGGATGGATGACCGGCCGCCGACCCTGTCGGGGGGCGAGAAACAGCGGCTGGCCATCGCCCGGGCGGTGGTCACCCGGCCCGAGCTGATCCTGGCCGACGAACCGACCGGCAATATCGACGCGGCCATGGGGGAGCGGCTGCTGAAGCTGTTCCAGTCGCTGAACAGGCTCGGAACAACGGTGCTGATCGCCAGCCACGACGCGGCGCTGGCGGCGGCGTCCGGGGCGGCCGTGCTGCGGCTCGAAGGCGGCCGGATCAGCGGGGGCGCTGCGTGACCGCCGTGTGGACCGCATGGCGGAAGGGACGGCGGGCGCCGATCCTGCCGCGCGACGGCGGCGGCGAGCCGTGGCTGGCGGCGGTGATCGCAGTGCTGTGCTTCCTCGCCTGCCTGTCGGCTGTCGGGGCCGTGGCGGCGGACCGGGCGGCGCACGGCTGGGCGGCGCAACTGCGCAGCGAGGCCACGGTGCAGGTCAGGCCGCGGGTCAACGAGACGGGGGCGGAGGCCGCCGCCCGGGCGGCGCAGACGCTGGCGGGGGTGACCGGGGTCGAGGAGGCCGAGGCCATGGACCGCGAGACGGCCGAGGCCCTGCTGCGGCCGTGGATCGGCGACGCGGTGCTGCCCGACCTGCCCCTGCCCCATCTGGTGACGGTGCGGCTGGACCAGGAGGCGCCGGCCAGTCCGGTCAGCCTGAGCCGGGCCCTCGCCGAGGCGGGGGTCGACGCCACGGTGGACGACCACAGCCTGTGGCGCGGCGAGGTCGAGCGGTCGGCGGCCCTGATCACCGCCCTGGCCGTGGCGGCCTTCCTGCTGACGGCGGGCGGGGCGGTCGCGGCCATCGTCTATGCGACCCAGGCGGGGATGGCGGCGCAGCGCACCGTGATCGAGACCCTGAGCCTGAACGGCGCCTCGGACGGGCGCATCGCCGGCCTCTACCAGACCCGCTACGCCCTGCTGGCAGCGGGCGCGGGAGCGGCCGGGGCCGGCGTGGCCATGGCGTTGACGGCGGGGGCGCGGTTCCTCGGCGGAACCGACGGGGCGACGCCCGCCCTGCCGGTGGCGTGGAGCGACGTGCTGATGCTCTCGCCTTGCCCGCTGCTGGCCGCTACGGTGGCGCTTGTCGCGGCGCGGATCACGGCGCTAGCGCGACTGAGGGGCGGTCGCTAGGTTAACGCCATGAAGTTTCTGACCTTCATCGCCATCATCGTGGTCATCTGGCTGGTCGGCCTGTTCGCCTTCGCCGACCGGGTGCGCGGCTATACGCCCGCCGCCGAGCCGGCGCGGGCGGACGCCATCGTGGCCCTGACCGGCCCTTCGGCCGAGCGGGTCAACGCCGCCATCCGCCTGCTGGAGCAGGACAAGGGCCAGCGGGTGCTGATCTCGGGCGTCAACCGCGAGGTGCGGCGGCAGGAGCTGCGCGCCCTGACTCCCGGATCGAACCGGCTGTTCAACTGCTGCGTCGACCTGGGGTTCGAGGCCGAGGACACCATCGGCAACGCCCAGGAGATCGCCGCCTGGGCCGAGGCCAAGAATTACGACAGCCTGATCGTGGTGACCTCGGACTATCACATGCCCCGCGCCCTGACCGAGATCCGGGCGGCGGCGCCGGGGGTCGAACTGACGCCCTATGCGGTGGAGACGCCGTCGCTGGACAATACGGGCTGGTGGCGGGCGGCGGTGACGGCGCGGCGGATGACGCTGGAATACATGAAGTATCTGGCGGCCCTGGGCCGGGCCCTGGTCGGCGGGGTCGCGGACCGCGCCGCCACGGCGGACGCGCCGGCCGAAAAGGCCGCCTGAGGTGACCACGGTCCGCTCGCTTCTGTTCGTGCTGTGGCTCTATCTGTCGATGGCGGTGTTCGCGATCGGCCTGTCGCCGGCGCTGGTGCTGCCCTATGGCGTGGCCATGACGGTGATCCGCGCCTGGGCGCGGTTCGTGCTGTTCGGCCTGCGCTGGATCGCCGGGGTCAGCGTCGAGTTCCGCGGGCTGGAGCACCGGCCGGCGGGCGCCGCCCTGATCGCCGGCAAGCACCAGAGCATGCTGGACGTCATCGCGCCGTTCGCCGTGCTGCCCGACAACTGCTTCATCATGAAGAAGGAGCTGATGCCCCTGCCCTTCTTCGGCTGGTTCGCGTGGAAGACGAAGATGATCGCGGTGGACCGGTCGGCGCATTCGAAGGCGCTGAAGGACATGGTCCGGCAGGCCCGGGCGCGGTTCGCCGAGGGGCGGCAGATCCTGATCTTCCCCGAGGGGACGCGCGCCGAGGTCGGGGCGCCGGCGGACTACAAGCCGGGCATCGCGGCCCTGTACCGGGACCTGGAGGCGCCCTGCACGCCGCTGGCGACGAACTCGGGCGTGCACTGGCCGGCGCACGGGTTCCGGCGGGTTCCGGGGACGGTGGTCTACGAGTTCCTGCCGGCGATCCCGGCGGGGCTGAAGCGGGCGGAGTTCATGAGCCGGCTGGAAGCGCGGATCGAGGGGGCGTCGAACGGGCTGTTGACCGCGGAAAGCCCGCCCACCCTGTCCCGGAGCTAGCGTAACGTCTCCCAAGCCAGGGCGTGGACCTTGTCCCGCCCCAGCGCCGCCGCCATCGGCGGCTCGGCGAACAGGCCGGCGATGGCGGGGTCCCTCACATCCAGACCGCCGGTGAAGGCGCCGAAGGCGGGCAGGACGGCGCGGCGGCCGTCGGTGACGAAGGCGGGACGGCGGACGCCGCGGCCGTGGGCGGCGACGCGGGCGGCGGGGTGCAGGTGGCCGGCGATCTCGCCGGGGCGGGCGCCGGGCCGGGGCTCGTGGATCAGGCGCAGCGAGCCGAGGGACAGGGTCTCGATGACCTCGCCCGGGAGGGTCTGCACGGAGTCCGCGAGGGCGGCGATGTCGTGGTTGCCTTCCAGCCAGATCCAGTCGCGGCCGGCGGCGAGGCGGTGGAGGCGGGCGGCGTCGTCCGGGGCCATGCGGGCGACGGATTTCGAATCGTGGAAGCTGTCGCCGAGCATGATCACCGTGGCGGGGCGCAGGGCCTCGATCTCGGCCTCGAGCCGGTCGAGGGTGGCGCGGCTGTCGTAGGGGGGCAGCATCTGGCCGCGGGCGGCGAAGGCGGAGCCCTTCTCCAGATGCAGGTCGGCGGCGATCAGGGTTCGGTGGTTGATCGCCCACAGGGCGCCGGAGCAGCGCAGCACGCAGGGCTCGCCCTCGATCGAAACGCGCAGACCGCCGCTGGGGCAGCGGGCCGGGGACAGCGCCTGACGCAGGGCGGCGTTCATTGGGCGGCCTGCGCGGGCGCGTCGCCCATGACCTCGGCGATCAGCTCGGCCTCGTCGAAGCCATAGGCCGAGGCGTCGAGGATCATCTCGGCCGCCTGGCCGCCGCCGACGCGCTCGCGGCCGATCTGGACCAGCACGGGGACGCAGAAGGGCGAGGGGCGCTCCAGACGCACGGGCCGGATATGGCCCTGGATGCGCTGCAGCAGTTGGCCGAGGCGGGCGACGTCGAGCAGGCCGGCGGCGGCGTCGGCGCGGGCGGTCTTGAGCAGCAGATGGTCGGGCTGGTGGCGGCGGAGCACGTCGTAGATCAGGTCGGACGAGAAGGTCACCTGCCGGCCGGTCTTCTCGTTCCCCGGCTGGCGCTTCTCGATCAAGCCCGAGATCAGGGCGCAATTGCGGAAGGACCGCTTCATCATGAAGCTCTCCTCGAGCCAGGATTCGAGGTCGTCGCCGAGCATGTCGGGCTCGAACAGGGCGTCGAGGTCGAGGCCGCCCATCGGCTTGATCGACCAGACGGCGAGGGAATAGTCGGTGACCACGAAGCCCAGCGGGCCGACGCCGAGCCGGTCGAGACGGCGGGTCAGCAGCATGCACAGGGTGCCGTGGGCGAGGCCGCCGGCGAAGGGGTAGGCCACGAGGAAGTGGCGGGAGCCGCGCGGGAAGGTCTCGACGAGCAGGGTCTCCGCGTCGGGGATGGCGGACTTCGCCTCCTGGAGCTCGAGCCACTCCTGCACGTCGGGGGGCAGGACGCGCCAGTGGTCGCGATCCTCGATCATAGCGCGGACGCGGTCGGCCAGCGAGCGCGACATGGGGAATTTCGAGCCGCCCCATGAGGGGATTTTCGGATCGCTGTGCTGGGCGGGGGTGACCAGGGCGTCCATGCCGGCGATGGCCTGGAAGGCCCAGACCTGGCCGGCGAAGAGGAAGGTGTCGCCGGGGACCATGGGCTCGAAATAGGTCTCCTCGGCCTCGCCGACCTTGCGGCCGCCGATCAGGCGCTGGCCGCGGCGCGAGGCGACGCGGACGTTGAGGGTGGCGGCGGCGACGATGGCGCCGACGTTCATGCGGTGGCGCTGGGCGGTCTGGGCGTTGCGCACCTTCCAGCGGCCCTCACGGTCGCGGACGATGCGGGCGAAGCGCTCGTAGGTGCGCAGGGCGTAGCCGCCGGTGGCGACCAGGTCGACCACCTCCTCGAATTGTTCATACGTCAGGCCGCGATAGGGGCCGCAGCCGGTCACCTCGGCGTAGAGCGCCTCCATTGTGAACGGCTCGGAACAGGCGCAGCCCATGACGTGCTGGGCCAGGGTGTCGAGGGTGCCGGTGTGGACCGGCTCCCAGTCGAAGGCGTTCTCGGCCACGGCCTCGCGGGCGGCCTGGCATTCCAGCATCTCGAAGCGGCTGGCCGGGACCATCAGGGCGCGCGACGGCTCGTCGAGGCGGTGGTTGGCTCGGCCGATGCGCTGGACGAGGCGGGAGGCCCCCTTGGGCGCGGCCAGCTGGATGACGAGGTCGACGTCGCCCCAGTCGATGCCGAGGTCCAGCGTCGAGGTGCAGACCACGGCGCGCAGATCGCCGCGCGCCATGGCCGCCTCGACCTTGCGGCGCTGTTCGGCGGCGAGGGAGCCGTGGTGCAGGGCGATGGGCAGGTTCTCGTCGTTGATGGCCCAGAGCTGCTGGAAGACGAACTCGGCCTGCCAGCGGGTGTTGACGAAGATCAGGGTCATGCCGGCGCGGCGGATGGCGTCGTAGACCTCGGGGATGGCGTGCCGGCCGGTGTGGCCGGCCCAGGGGACGTGGCCCTCGGAGACGAGGACGTCGACGACCGGCGGGGCGCCGGGGTCGCCGCGGACGATCCGGACCCGGTCTCCCCCCTCCGGGGGGAGGGGACCATGCGAAGCATGGTGAGGGGGGCTGGCGCGGCCGGGGGGGGGGCCCCCGGGGGGGGGCCCCGCCCCC
>JBGTSL010000043.1:0-9638 GCA_041940325.1 Brevundimonas sp. | reverse complement strand
GCTTGAACACGACGCCGACCTGATAGTTGACGAAGTCCCACGACCCCGCCTCCGCCACCGGCGCGGGGGCGCCGCGCGGCTGGACCGTGCCGTCCGCCTCATAGGAGTCGTGGCGGACGCCGAGGTTCAGCACCCAGCGGTCCCCAAGGCCGATCGAGTCGAAGGCGTAGACGCCCAGCGTCTTTGCATTGGCGTGGGTCTCGGTTCCCCGGGTGATCGCGCCTTCCCACGGATCGGAAGGGTCCGGATCATAAACGCGCGTGCAGTCGAAGCCGGTCAGCGGCGCCGGGCAGGCCGAACCGCCGGTCGTGGTCACGTTGTAGGAGGCGTTGCGGTTGATCTCACGGCTGAACTCCACCCCGGCGTCGAAGTCGTGCGTCAGGCCGCCCATTGAGACGCCGCCGTAAAGGTCGATGACGTTGGCGAAGGTCGCGGCCGGGTTCCAGCGCGACTTGGTCGCCCGCTTCATCCAGTATTCGCCGCCAACCAGCGCGACGCCGCCGGTGTCGATGCGGCCGCCGTCGCCCGGATTGGTGACGACATAGTCATTCAGCGTCTCGGCGTAGCGGGTGACGTTGCGGATCGTCAGGGCGCCGTTGATCCGGTGCTCGAGCTCCAGCGTCAGGCTGTCGACCTCATTGGTCAGATAGTCCCGCGCCGTCAGCCCGTAGAAGCTGTCGCGGGGCACGTCCAGAATACCGCTGTCGGTGGTCCTCACCCCGATCTTCGTGAACAGGGGGACGCCATAGTCCGGCATCTGGTCCGAGCGGAGGCCATAGTAGCTCACCGTCGCGGTGGTGTCCGTACCCAGCCCGGTCGCCACGGCGAGGGCGAGGCCCCATTTGTCGTAATCGACCGCGTCCCGGCCCGGCACGTCCCCTTCGGCCCCCATCAGGTTCAGCCGCAGACCGGCCGTCTCCCCGAGCCGCCAGTTCTGGTCGAGCGTTCCCCGCAGATAGCCATCGGTCCCGACGCCCAGTCCGGCGTGCGCAAAATCCGTCAGCCGGGGCGTCTTGGAGCTCAGATTGATGCTGCCGCCGCCCGAGCCCCGGCCGGAATAGACGGCGTCGGGCCCCTTGATCACCTCGACCTGCTCCAGGTTGAAGACCTCGCGCTGCTGTCCGCCGCTGTCGCGCACGCCGTCGACGAAGATGTTGTTGCCCGAGGACTGACCGCGGATGAACGGCCGGTCGGCCAGAGGCTGGCCGCCCTCGCCGGCCCCAAAGGTGATTCCCGGCGAGGTCCGCAGGATGTCCTGTAATGACGTCGCCGCCGTCTGTTCGATGATCTGCTGGGGAATGATGGTCACGGAACGGGGCGTGTCGACGAGCGGGGCCGCGAACTCCGGCGACCGGGGCTCCCGCCGCGCCGGCTCCCCCGTCACCGTCACAGTGCCGAGATTGGTTGCGTCCTGCGGATCGGCCGGATCCGGCTCCGGTCCGGCCGCCAGGGCGGGCCCCGCCATCAGCATTCCGGCGGCGCTGGACGCGAAAAGGAGGGCGCGGAGAGCCTCGGGACCGGACATCATTTTGGGGAGCCTTGATTGATATTGCGATGCGCTCGCAATATCATCTCCGGCAGGCCGCGCAAGAGAGATTGCGAATAGTTCGCAACTTCGTGGAGTTTACGCCCGCTTCACGAGCGTGCGCTAGACCTTGGAAGATGCGCAGTCCGTTCGCGTACCTGTCGGCGCTGCTGTCGCCGGTCTCGCGCCGGACCCATTCGCTCGACCCCGACGCGCGACTGGCCCTCATGGCCCTCCACGATCAGGAGACCGGACTCGGCAACCGCCTTTCGCTCGAGCGGGCCGCGGCCCGGGGCGAGCCGACCTATGTCGTCCTCTTCGGCGTTGATCGCTTCGAGGTGCTGCGCAACGCCATTGGCTACGAATCCATGGCCGGATTGCTGACCACCGTCGGCCGCCGCCTGTCCGGCCACAGCGACCGCGCGCCGGTCGCCCGGGTCGGGGCCGGCGTTCTCGGCCTCGTGCTTCACGCAGGCGACGACGAGGCCGCCGTTGGCGCCGCCGCGCGGATCTGCGAGGCGGCGCAGGCCCCGGTGATTCTCAACGGAGCGCCGGTCGACATCGCACTGACGGCCGGCGTGGCCCGCACCGGACAGACCGTTCGCAACGTGGCCTCGCCCGTCGATCGGGCTTCCATCGCGATAGATCAGGCCCGCGCCGCCCATCGGCGCGCCATGGCCTTCGACGTCCTCCGCTATGGCGACCCGGCCGGCAATCTGTCGTTGATCAGCGAGTTGATGGCGGCGCTCGACAACGGCGAATTCTCGCTGAACTATCAACCCAAGTACGATTTCCGCGCCGACGGGATCGGGGCTGTCGAGGCCCTCGCCCGCTGGACGCACCCCCGCCGCGGCTGCGTATCCCCCGACCTGTTCGTGGCCATGGCTGAGGAAACCGGCCATATCCGACCGCTCACCGAATGGGTCATCCGTCAGGCCATCCGGGACCAGTCCGAACTGCGCCGCGCCGGCCACGATCTGATCGTGTCGGTCAACGTCTCCGGCCGGCTGCTGTCCGACGAGAGCTTCGCCGACTTCGCCCTCGCCGCCGTCGAGGCGTCGGAGGCCCGGCTGTGCTTCGAGATCACCGAGACCGCTGTCGTGGGCAATCCCGAGGTCGCCCTCCGTCTCCTCGACCGCTTCACCGCCGCCGGCATCGCCGTGTCGCTGGATGACTACGGTTCGGGCCTCTCCTCGCTGACCTATCTGAAACAGATCCGGGCTGACGAGCTCAAGATCGACAAGAGCTTCATCCTCGGACTCGACGACTCAGCCCGCGACGCCCTGCTGGTCAAGTCGACCATCGACCTGGCTCATGGCCTCGGCATGAAGGTCACCGCCGAGGGGGTCGAGACCCCTACCGCTCTGGCCCTGCTGCGCGGCATGGGTTGCGACATGGCCCAAGGCTACCTGATCGGCCGGCCCGTCTCCCTCGCGGCCCTGCACGAGCGGCTGAACGGCCCGGCCCGGACGAGCGCGACCGTCGCCGCCTGACGCCGGGTCATCCCGCCGCCACCGCTTTCATCGTCACCGCCGGATCCGCCAGCCGGTCCGGATCCACGGCCGTCCCCCGACCGATCATCTGCCGCCCGGCCATGAACTCGGCCGGAGCGTTGACCGCCTCGACGCAGACGATCCGGTCCCCGGCCAGATGAAAGACCGCGAAGGCCCCCTTGTCCGGATCGCCGCGCAACACCTGGCGATCCGCCCCTTCGGCCAGGCCGGCGATCTGCAGCTTGATGTCGTACTGGTCCGACCAGAACCACGGGACCTCCGGCGCCGGCGCGGGACGGCCCGTTATGGCCGCCGCCGCCTGTTTGGCCTGCTCCAGGGCGTTGGGCACGCTCTCCAGCCGTTGCATCAGGCCTGCATGGACCGGGATCGGCCGGAAGGTGACGTCGCCGATCGCCCAGATGGCCGGGTCGGAGGTCCGCGCCGTCTCATCGACGACCACGCCATTCTCGCAAGCCAAGCCCGCAGACGCCGCCAGTTGGCTGCACGCCAGCGCCCCCACGCCGACCAGCACCGCATCCGCCTCGATCAGACGTCCGTCGCCCAGCCGCACCCCGCCGTCCTCGAAACCCGTTACCTCCGCCGAGGTGAGCACCTCGACCCCATGCTCGCCATGATAGCGGGTGAAGAAGTCCGACAGCGTCTGCGAGGCCACCCGCGCCAGCACCCTGTCCATCCGCTCGATGATCACCGCCTCGGCCCCGAGCGCCCGCGCCGAGGCCGCCGCCTCCAATCCGACGTAGCCGCCGCCGACCACCGCCAGCCGCTTGCCCGGCCCCAGCGCCGCCTTCAGCCGCTCCGCATCCGCCAGCGTCCGCAACTCCAGCAGGTCCGGCCGGTCCGCCCCCGGAATGGTCAGCTTCCGCGCCGTCGATCCGGTCGCCAGGATCAGGGCGTCATACGGCTCGACCGTCCCGTCCGCGAAAGCCACCGTCTTCGCCGCCGCATCGATCCCCGTCGCGGTCACGCTCATGCGAAGCTGGATGTCGTGCTCTGCATAAAACGCCTCCGGCCGCAGCAGCAGGGCCTCCAGATCGGCCTCGCCCTTCAGCCACGCCTTCGACAGCGGTGGCCGCTGATAAGGCGGCGCCGGCTCCTCGCCCGCCAGCACGATCGGCCCCTCATGGCCGTACTGCCGCAGCAGCGCCGCCGCCGTCCCGCCCGCATGCCCCGCGCCGATGATCAGAACCTTGGTCATGGGAGGCAGATAGAGGGGCCGGGCCCGACGGGCTAGACCCTCTTGACCGTTCCACTGTTACAGCATAGTGGAACGCGCATGACCGACACCCTCCCCCGCAACGCGGCCGCCGCGGCGCGCAGCCGCGTCGCCCTCTACGACGCCCTGCTGTCGCTGAAGTCGCGCGACGAGGTCGACGCCTTCCTCGCCGACCTGTGCACCCCGGCCGAGGTCCGCGCCTTCGCCGAGCGCTGGGAGGTCGCCCGCCTGCTCGACGCCGGCGGCAAGTCGTATCGGGAGATCGCCGCCGAGGCCCAAGCCAGCCCGACCACGGTCGTGCGGGTCGCCCGCTTCCTCAAGGAAATGCCGCACCAGGGCTACCGCCTCGTGCTGGACCGCCTGAAAGCCTGAGTAGACATCATGAGCACCGTACAGGGGCGGCTTCGCATCGCCGTCCAGAAATCCGGCCGCTTGGCCGACCGCAGCCTCGATCTCGTCCGCGACGCCGGCCTGCGCGTCGTCAAGGGAAACAACGACCTGCTCTACCGGGTCGAGAACTATCCGATCGACCTTCTGCGCGTCCGCGACGACGACATCCCCACCTTCGTCGCCGACGGCGTCTGCGACCTCGGCATCGTCGGCGAGAATGTGCTCGAGGAGGCCCGCAACGGCGGACCGGTCGCCGAAGTGGTCATGCCGCTCGGCTTCGGACGCTGCACCCTGAAGATCGCCGTCCCCCCGACCCTGCCGTACCACGGCCCCGCCTCCCTCGAGGGCCTGCGCGTCGCCACCTCCTACCCGAAAATCCTGCGCCGCTGGCTCGACGAGCGGAACGTCCGCGCCGACATCGTCACCATGCGCGGCGCCGTCGAGGTCGCTCCCCGCCTCAAGCTGGCCTCGGCCATCTGCGACTTGGTCTCCACGGGCGCCACCCTCGAGGCCAACGGCCTCGGCGCTCGCGAGACGGTGCTGGACAGCCAGGCCGTCCTGATCCGCTCCCCCGTCGCGGCCGAGCCGTCGCTTCAGCCCCTGCTCGACAGCATCATCGAGCGCATGGCCGGCGTCGTCTCCTCCCAGGGCGCCAAATACGTCATGCTCAACGCCCCCCGCTCCGCCCTGGACCAGATCACCGCCATTCTGCCGGGGGCCGGCTCGCCCACAGTCATGCCCCTGTCCGGCCGCGACGACGCCGTCGCCGTCCACGCCGTCTGCCAGGAGGCGGTGTTCTGGGAGACGCTGGAGAAGCTCAAGGCCGCAGGGGCCTCGGCCATACTCGTCCTGCCGATCGAGAAGATGATGTGATGCGCCGGATCGACTGGAACACCCTCGACGCCGCCGGCCGCCGCGAGGCCCTGGCCCGTCCCGCACGCCGCACCGAAACCCGGGTCAGCGACGTCGTCCGCGAAATCCTCGACGATGTGCAGGCCCGGGGCGGCGCCGCCGTCGCCGACTGGAGCCTGAAGCTCGACGGCTTCGCCCCGCGCCGCATCGCCATAACCCCGGAGGCCATCGCCGCCGCCCGCGACGCCCTGCCGCCGACCGCCACCCGCGCCCTGCGCATCGCCGCCGACAACGTCCGCGTCTTCCACCAGGCGACCCGGCCCGAGGACTCGCCCTGGATCGAGACCACCCCCGGCATCCGCTCGCGCCTCGTTTGGCGGCCGATCGGCGCGGCCGGCCTCTACGTCCCCGGCGGCACGGCGCCCCTGTTCTCCTCCCTGCTGATGCAGGCCATCCCCGCCGGGGTCGCCGGCGTCCGCGAACGCGTCGTGGTCACCCCGCCGGCGAAGGACGGCGGCGTCCACCCCGCCATGATCTATGCTGCGGGCGAGGCTGGCCTCGACGCCCTCTGGCTGATCGGCGGGGCCCAGGCCGTCGCCGCCCTGACCTTCGGCGCCGTGCTCGAAGACGGGGAAATCACGCCCGTGGACAAGCTGTTCGGCCCCGGCGCCGTCTGGGTCGCCGAGGCCAAGAAGCAGGCCGCCGCCTTGCCCGGCGGCCCCGCCGTCGACATGCCCGCCGGTCCCTCCGAACTGATGGTCATCGCCGACCGCGACGCCGACCCGGAAATCGCCGCCGCCGACCTCCTCAGCCAGGCCGAGCACGACGCCGACGCCCAGGTCATCCTCGTCTCGGAGAGCCGCGCCAACATCGAGGCCATCCTCGCCGAGGTCGAGCGCCAGCTCGAAACCCTGCCCCGCGCCGCCGTCGCCCGCGCCTCCCTTGGCGAAGGCCGCGCCATCCGCGTGCGCGACATGGCCGAGGCCTGCGATGTCGCCAACCTGTACGGCCCCGAGCACCTCGCCCTGCAAACGGTCGACGCCGACCAGCTGGCCGGGCGCATCACCGCCGCCGGCGCGATCTTCGTCGGTCCCTTCGCCGCCGAAACCCTGGGCGACTACGCCGCCGGCCCCAGTCACGTCCTGCCCACCGACGGGGCCGCCCGCACCCTGGGCGGCATCACCACCGCCAGCTTCATGACCTCCATGTCGGTCCAGTCCGTCTCCGAGGCCGGCGCCCGGGAACTCGCCCCCGTCGCCGCAGTCCTCGCCCGGCTGGAGGGGCTCGAAGCCCACGCGCGTGCCGCCCACCTCAGGAGCGGCGCATGACCCTGACCAACCTCCCCGCCCCCTTCGCCCCGCTGGTCTCCGGCGGCGACGGCCTCGACCGCTATCCGGCCGAGCCCCGCGCCCTCGCCGCCCGCATGGCCGAGGTCTACGGCGTCCCCGCCGACCGCGTCCTGCCGGTGCGCGGCCTGACCCACGGGCTTGAGCTCGTCTTCCGCCTCGCCGCCCGCGACGGCCTGACGGTCCAGTTTCCCGACGCCGAACCCTTCAGAACGCTCGCCGGCCTCTACACCCGCCCGGCAGCGGACGCGGTCCCCGGCGCCGTCATCGTCCGCGCCCTCGGCTCGTCGGAAGCCGTCGTCGAAATGGCGGCCCGGGTCGCCCCCGCCCTGCTGGTCGTCGACGAGGGCCTCGCCGAGTTCGCGGACGCTCCCTCCGCCGCCGGCCTCATCGACGCCCACGCCAACGTCGTCGTCCTGCGCAGCCTGTCGCTCGCCTACGGCTTGGCCGGCGCGCGCGTCGGCGCCGCCATCGCCCGGCCCGAAACCCTCGCCCGCCTCGCCTCGGCGATGGAGCCGTATGCGCTGCCCGAAGTCGCGGTCCGTCTCGCCCTGCAGGCGCTCGACCCTTCCCGCATGATGGAGACGCGACAGCGCATCGCCCTCGTCGGCTCCGAGCGCGAGCGGCTGACCAGCCTCCTGTCGTCGGCCATGATGGTCGAACCCGGCTTCGGCCCGATCATCGTGGCCCGCCCGTCCGATCCCGACACGGTCCTCGCCGCCCTCGCCCGTTTCAGCGTCCCCGCCGACCGCGCCGGCGACCGCCTGCGCCTGCCCGTCTCCGCCCGGGCCGAGGTCAACGACCGCCTGCTCGCCGCCCTCGACCTCGCCCCCGCCGTCAGCCGTCCCGCCCGCACCGGCCAGTCCGTCCGCGACACCAAGGAGACCCGCATCGTCTGCGCCGTCGACCTCGACGCGCCCGGCCCGGTCTCCATCGCCACCGGCGTCGGCTTCTTCGACCACATGCTGGAGCAGGTCGCGGCGCACGGCGGCTTTTCCCTGCGCCTGTCCTGCGAAGGCGACCTGCACACCGACCCGCACCACACCATCGAGGACTCGGCCATCGCCCTCGGCCAGGCTCTGAAACAGGCGCTCGGCGAACGCCGTGGCGTCGCCCGCTACGGCTTCGTCCTGCCCATGGACGAGGCCCAGGCCTCGGTGTCCATCGACCTGTCCGGCCGTCCCTACCCCGTGTTCGACGGAGAGTTCCGCACGCCCTTCATCGGCGACTACCGCACCGACCTGACGGCCCACGTCTTCCGCTCTCTGGCCGAACACCTCGGCGCGGCGATCCACGTCTCGGTCACCGGCGACGACGACCACCACAAGACCGAGGCCGTCTACAAGGCCTTCGGCCGCGCCCTGCGTCAGGCCATCCGCATCGAGGGCGACGCCGTCCCCAGCACCAAGGGCGTGCTGTGAGCACCGTCACCGTCGTCTCCTACGGCGCCGGCAATGTCGCGTCGGTCCAGTTCGCGCTCGAGCGGCTCGGCGCGGCCGTCCGCCTGACCGCCGACCCGGCCGAGGTGGGGGCCGCCGAGCGGCTGATCCTGCCCGGCGTCGGCGCCGCCGGCTACGCCATGACGCGGCTGTCCGAACTCGGCCTCGTCGAACCCCTCCGGGCCTTCCAACGCCCCCTGCTCGGAGTCTGCCTTGGCCAGCAGCTACTGTTCGACCGCAGTGAGGAAGGCGGCGGCGTCTCCCTGCTCGGGTTGATCCCCGGGACCGTCCGCCGGCTCGAGCCCGGCCTCGACCGGACGGTGCCGCACATGGGCTGGTCGAAGCTCTATGTCGTCCGTCCCGATCCCCTGGTGGCCGGGCTGGGCGACGACGCCTGGGCCTATTTCGTGCACAGCTACGTCTGCCCCGACGGCGAGGCGACCCTCGCCCGCGGCGACTATGGCGATCCGGTGCCGGCCGTGGTGCGTAACGCCAACCGCTGGGGCTGCCAGTTCCATCCGGAGCGATCCGCCGCCGCCGGCGCCCGAATTCTCAGAAACTTCCTGGACCTCCCTGCATGATCGTCTACCCGGCCATCGACCTGCGCGGCGGAGTCTGCGTCCGTCTGATGCACGGCCGTTTCGACGCCGTCACCCGCTATGACGAGGAGCCGGCGGCTCGCCTCGCCGCCTTCGCCGCCGCGGGCGCGACGTGGGCCCACATCGTCGACCTCGACGGGGCTGAAGCCGGCCGGGCGGTCCAGCACGCCCTGATCGGCGAACTCGCCGCCGCCATCGACATCCGCATC
Organism: Brevundimonas sp.; assembly: GCA_041940325.1. Lineage (GTDB taxonomy): Bacteria > Pseudomonadota > Alphaproteobacteria > Caulobacterales > Caulobacteraceae > Brevundimonas. The sequence goes on along the minus strand of JBGTSL010000043.1, from coordinate 551 downwards.
CAGTCCGGCGGCGGCGTCCGTTCGGCGGACGATGTCCAGCGGCTGCTCGACGCCGGGGTCAGCCGCGTCGTCGTCGGCTCCCTCGCCGTGTCCGACCCGGACGCGGTGTCCGGCTGGCTGGACCGCTTCGGTCCCGACCGGATCACCCTCGCGATCGACGTCAAGGCCGACGGCGACCGCTATGTCCCCGCCCTCAGGGGCTGGACCGAGGCCGCCGACGTCGACCTCTGGGCCGCCCTCGACCGCTATCCCCCCGACGCGGCCAGGCACCTCCTGGTCACCGACGTCGGCCGCGACGGCGCCCTGACCGGCCCCAATCTCGATCTGCTGGCGGAGATCCACCAGCGCCGCCCCGACCTGTGGCTGCAGGCCTCCGGCGGCGTCGCCGATCTGTCCGACCTGACCGGCGCCCGTTCGGTCGGCGCGTCCGGGGCCATCGTCGGCCGCGCCCTCTACGAGGGCCGGTTCACCGTCGAACAGGCGCTGGAGACCGCCCGGTCATGACCGCCCCGCGCATCATCCCCTGCCTCGACGTCAAGGACGGTCGGGTG
>JBGTSL010000042.1:0-9675 GCA_041940325.1 Brevundimonas sp. | reverse complement strand
GGGCTCAAGGCCGTCATTCCGCGCGGCCAGTGGGGGGAGGCCCATCACCTGCTCATTTTGCACGGGCGCTACACCTGCACGGCGCGAAAGCCGAAATGCTCGGCCTGCGTGATCAGCGACCTGTGTCCGTCGCGGGCGGGACTTCAGGCGCTGGGGGAGGCGACCTAGAGCCGTGCCTTCACCGCCTGCGCGAAGCGCGCCCCGCCTTCCGGCGCCGAGCCCAGGTAGAAGTCCGGCTCGATCAGTTCGGCCTCCATCAACAGCCATTCGCCGTCCGGTCCCCGCGCCATGTCGATGCGGGCGTAGAGCAGGTCCCCCTCGATGGCGGCGAGAGTCTGGCGCGCGAGGTCCAGCGCCCCGGTCGGCGGCTCGGGCAGGGCCGCGTATTGGCCGCCGAACTGGACCTGGATGCGGAATTCGCCTGCAACCGGCCGTTTGTTGACGGCGTGGCTGAGCCGGCCGCCGAAGAACAGCAGGGAAGTCTCGCCCTCGGTCTCGATCGACGGCAGATAGGGTTGGATCATCGCCGGGCCGTCAGGCGCGCCGGTCAGGCCGTCGCCGCGCGACAGCCGCAGCGTCTTCCAGGCCCCGCCCGAGACGCGCGGCTTGACGATGACGGTTTCGGTCCTGAAGCGGTCGAAGGCGACGTCGACGTCGGCCTGGGTGACGCCGTCGACCCAGATCGTCGGCGGAATGGCGACGCCCTGGTCCGCCAGCCGGCCGAGGTAGGACTTGTCGGAGTTCCAGCCGATCACCGGGGGCGGATTGAGCATCCGGACGCCGGCTTTCGTCCAGGTCTCGCAGGCGCGCATCCAGCGGGCATGGTCGCGATGATAGCCCCAGACGATCACCGGCAGGACCAGCGGGTAGTCGCCCAGGCCCGACCCATCCTCGACATGGTCTGTCCACGGCGTCGCCGCGGTCGTGATTCCGGCCGTCGACAGGGCGTCGGCCAGACGCTCCAGGACGCCGGGCCACTGGCCGGCGTAGGACGGATCGGCGGGGTCGGGAGTCAGGACGGCGACCTGGGTCATGGGCGGCTCATTCGCGGGAAACCGATCGCTCCGCAACCCGGGTTTTTCCCGCCCTCCCATAAGGAGGCCCGCTGGCCAATCCCGCCGCCAGCCGCTATGGCCCGCGCCCATGACCCAAGCCCCTACCTTCGACATCTGCGCCGTCGGCAACGCCATCGTCGACGTCCTCGCCCCGTGCGAGCCCGCCTTCCTCGAGGCCCAGGGCCTCGTGCCGGGCTCGATGCAGCTGGTCGACGCCGATCGCAGCGCCGCCCTCTACGCCGCCATGGCCGCGGGGGTCGAGGCCTCGGGCGGCTCGGCGGGCAACACCGTCGCCGGCGTCGGCTCCTTCGGCGGCCGCGCCGCCTATATCGGCAAGGTCGCGGACGACCAGCTGGGCGGCGTCTTCACCCATGACATCCACGCCGTCGGCGTCCACTTCGCCACCCCGCCCCTGAAGGATGGCGCCACCGGCGTGTGCATGATCAACGTCACCCCCGACGGCCAGCGCACCATGTGCACCTTCCTCGGCGCCGCCAACCAGCTTGAGGTCGCCGACATCGACGCCGACCTCATCGGCGCCTCGCAGATTGTCTACCTTGAGGGCTATCTGTTCGACCCGGCCCCGGCCCGCGCCGCCTTCGAGGCCGCCGCCGCCGCCGCCCACGCCGCCGGGCGCAAGGTGGCCATCACCCTGTCGGACGCCTTTGTGGTGCACCGCTGGCGGGCCGAACTGCTGCAGTTCATCGAGGCCTCGGCCGACATCGTCCTCGCCAACGAGGCCGAACTGCAGGCCCTGTTTGAGACGGAGGACTTCGACCACGCCGCCGCCCACCTCGGCCGCATCGTCGAGATCGCCGCCGTCACCCGCGGGGCCGCCGGCTCGGTGGTGTTCGGACACGGCGGCGCCGACCGCGTTGAGGTCGCGGCCTGTCCGGTGGACAAGGTGATCGACACCACCGGCGCCGGCGACCAGTACGCCGCCGGCGTCCGGCTCGGCCTCGGCCGGGGCCTGTCGCTGGAGGACGCCGGCAAGCTCGGCTCGCTGGCGGCGGCCGAGGTCATCGCCCACTGGGGGCCGCGGCCGATGGTGTCGCTGAAGCAGCTGGCCGAGGACGCGGGGCTGAAACTTGAGGCCTGAATCGTGACTCGTGAGTCGTGACTGGGGGCGGCGTCCCCTTGGCCACTCACGACTCGCGACTCACCAATCACGCCCCGCGCCGGATCGTCACATACAGCGCCCCGTCGCCGCCGTGATGGCGGGCGGCCGGAGCGAAACCGGACACCACGCCGCGCAGGGCCGGGCTCTGCAGCCACTCGTGAACCGAGGCGCGGATGACGCCGCTGCCGCCGCGACGACCCTGGCCGGTAATGACCAGCACTGAACGGTAACCCCGCGCCTGCGCCCCGAGCAGGAAGGCGGTCAGGGCGTCCTCGGCCTGGAAGCGGCCGTAGCCGTGCAGGTCGATGCGGGCCTCGATCGGATCGCGCTCCCGCGACAGCCGGCGCTGACGGCGCGGCTCCAGTTGCTCGGGCAGGCCGCGCGGGCGGGCGGGCGCCTGGACCGGCGGGCGATGGGGCGGGGGGGCGGGCCGAGCCTTGACGGGACCCTTCGAAAGCGGCGCGGCGGGCGGATCAGCGGCGCCGGGGGTGACGCGCGGGGGCTTCTTCTGCTTCGACGGCGTCACCGAGCCGGCGACCCGGGCCCAGATACGGCGATCCTCCGGGCTCAGGTCGTCGCGGCGGCTCATGTGGTGCCGGGGGCGTCCCCGTCGGAGTCCTCGTCCGATCCGGCGTCCTGCGGCCCCGGGGTCTGGGTCAGCAGGTCGCCCGGCTGGCAGTCCAGTTCGCGGCACAGGGCGTCGAGGGTGGTGAAACGGATGGCTCGCGCCTTGCCGGTCTTCAGGATCGACAGATTGGCCAGGGTGACGCCCACGCGGTCCGCCAGCTCGGTCAGCGACATGCGCCGTTCGAGGAGGATGCGGTCAAGCTGTACGCGGATGGCCATGGGGTTTCTCTATACCGGGCGGCGCGGCGGCGAAAAGCCGGCGCGCGATCCTTTCAGATGGTCAGTTCGGATTCGCGGCGCAGCCGGGCGCCCTCGCGGAACACCTCGGCGATGACCACGATGATGACCACGGCGAAGGAGGGGGTGATCAGGTCGAACAGGCTGGGGGCCGCCATCGCCCCGCGCACGAACCGGGCGACGAGGAATTGGCCGACCCAGACCCCAAGGGTGACCGAGGCGAAGGCCGCGCCGATCTGGTGCAGGCGGCGCACATTCAGCGGATGGAAGGGGTCGCCCACGCGCAGCGTCGCGACGATGCGCAGCAGCAGGCGGAAGATCAGGGCGGAGGTGGTCAGATAGGCGAAGGCGGCGATAGCCACCAGCAGCACATAGGCCCAGGGCAGGGGGATGACGATGGCTTCCTCACCGCTGCCGGCGGTCACCACGGGGGTGCCGAAGACTTTCAACGCCACAACGGCGGAAGGGATGAGGACGGCGCCGACGGTCAGGACCCAGAAGGCGACGGTGCAGGCCGCGCTCGCCACGCTGGAAATCGAGACCAGGTTCAGTCGGGGCAGGGAAGGGCGGATCCCGAGCGATGTCGTCTTCGGGAATCGCATGAGGCCTCGTTCAGGCCGGAAGTCGGGGCGCGAGTGCCGCGCGGGGTCCGGCGAACCCACGCGCGGTCTTATACATCGCGTTTGTCATGCAGATCGTCAAAGCTCCGGTGAGCAAAAGCGAAATCACAGGGCCTGGACGAGGGTGGCGACGAGCGCGGTCGGCAGGGCGGCGAGCAGGAAGGCGTTGAGGACGCCGTGGCCGACCTTTTCGATGAAGTAGGAAGCGTTCATGGTGTTCATTGTCGTTCTCTCTTGATCCTGATGAAGGGACGATTTTTCCCTTCTTTCATTGTGCCGCTGCATTGATCGTGCGTCTTTGCCTTGGATCAAGGAACGTCGCGGCGTCCGTTCTTGGGATAATAGATAGGCCGTGCACCGGTGGAAGTCATGTTACATATCGTTTAACGATATTAAACTTTGGCAATGGATCGTTACAGGCGCGTGATTGGAATGAAGTTGAAGCTTATCAAAGGGATGCGGCTGGTCGCGGCGACCCACAATCCCGGCAAGGTTCCCGAGATCGAGGCCCTGCTGGGCGGACATTACGAGGTGGTCACCGCCGGCGCGCTGAATCTGCCGGAGCCGGACGAAACCGAGACCACCTTCTCTGGCAACGCGCTGCTCAAGGCGCGCCACGCAGCCGACCGGTCGGGCGAGGTCGCGCTGGCCGACGATTCCGGTCTTTCCGTCGCGGCGCTGGGCGGGGCGCCGGGCATATTTTCCGCGCGCTGGGCGGGACCGGAAAAGGATTTCGCCCAGGCGATGGCCAGGGTCGAGGAGCGCCTGGAGGAGGTCGGGTCTGATGACCGGCGGGCGTGGTTCACCTCGGCGCTGGCGGTGGCCTGGCCGGGCGGGCCGGCCGTGGTGGTCGAAGGCCGCGTCGAGGGCCGGCTGACCTTTCCTGCGCGCGGCGACCGCGGCTTCGGCTACGACCCGATCTTCATCCCCGACGGCCATGAGCAGACCTTCGGCGAGCTGGATCCGAAGCTGAAGGATTCGATCAGCCATCGCGCCCGGGCGTTCGCGAAGCTGAAGGCCGCGCTGATTGACTGAACCGGTCCCCGACCCGCGCGATGACGTGGCCCTGTACGTCCACTGGCCGTACTGCGCGCGGATCTGCCCCTATTGCGATTTCAACGTCGTTCGGGACCGGGGGCGGGCCGAGGAGCAGGCGGCGCTGGTGGGGGCCATCCTGACCGACCTGGAGGCGCAGGCGCGGCTCACCGGTCCGCGGCGCCTGGCGTCGATCTTCTTCGGCGGCGGTACGCCCTCGCTGATGCCGCCCGAGGCCGTGGCGGCGGTGATTGCGCGGGCGCGGGTCCTGTTCCCGCCGCGCGGCGACACCGAGATCACGCTGGAGGCCAATCCCACCGACGCCGAGGCGGACCGGTTCGCGGCCCTGGCCGACGCCGGGGTCAACCGCCTGTCGATGGGGGTGCAGGCGCTGGATGATGCGGCTCTGGCCTTCCTCGGCCGCAACCATTCCGCCGACGAGGCGCGGCGCGCCGTGGCGGTGGCGGGGCGGGCGTTCGATCGGCTGTCGATCGATCTGATCTACGCCCGTCCTGGGCAGACCGCGGAGGACTGGACGACCGAACTGACCGAGGCGCTCGACCTCGGCTTCGAACACATCTCGCCCTATCAGCTGACCATCGAGCCGACGACCGCCTTCGGCCGGGCCGTGGCGCGGGGCGCCTGGACCCCGCCTGACGAGGACGCGGCCGCGGCCCTTTATGAAACGACCCAGGCGGTGCTCGAACAGGCCGGATTCGAGGCCTATGAGGTGTCCAACCACGCCCGCGGCCGGGTCGCCCGATCGGCGCACAATCTCCACGTCTGGCGCGGCGGCGACTATCTCGGCGTCGGGCCGGGTGCGCATGGGCGGCTGACGCTGGACGGCATGCGGACGGCGACGGTCTCCCGCAGAGCCATCGGGCCATACATCGCGGGCGTGGAGGCCGGCGCGCCGTGGAGCGAGCGCGAGACGCTGGACACCATGGCCGCCGCCGAGGAGCGGGTTCTGCTGGGTCTGCGGACGGTCGAGGGCGTGGCCCTGGCCGATCTGGCGAGGCTGGAGCGGTCGATAGAGACGGGATCGCTCGCCAGCCTTGTCCAGGATGGATACTTGCAGCGTCACGCGGGACGGATCACCGCGACGACGGCGGGCCGGCCAGTCCTGGACGCCGTACTGAAGGCGCTACTGGTCTGAGCCCCTGTCGGAGCCGCCGCGCCCGGCCTTTGCTCCGCCGGCCTGCGGCTTGCGGGAACGGTCCGCCGCATCGAGCATGCGGATGCCGGAGATGTCGGCCTCGTCCGGCGTCATGTGCATCGGGGCGTTCGGGGGGTTCTCGACGACCACAATTCCGTCGCCGGCGGCGGGGTTCAGCGGGCCCTGGCGGGGATTGTCGGAAGGGGTCTCGTCTTTCGGCATGGGCGCAAAACACGCTGCCGGGTCCCGGGTTCCGGTCCGCGAAGGTTGCCGGAAAGACATCGGCGTCCCTATGAGAGCGGCATGGAAAGCATCGCCTTTCGAAGCGCCCGCGTCGCCGACCTTCCAGCCATCGTCGGCCTGCTGGCCGACGACCCCGTGGGCCGGCTTCGCGAGCACGCGACCGAGTCCCTGGCCGCCGCCTACCGCGACGCCTTCGCGGCGATTGAGGCCGACCCGAACCAGCTGCTCGCCGTTGTGACTGAGGGAGACCGGGTGATCGGGACCTTGCAGATCACCTTTATTCCCGGCCTGTCGCGGACGGGGATGTGGCGCGGCCAGATCGAGGGCGTGCGCATCGCCGCCGGCCATCGGGGGGCGGGTCTGGGACGACAGGCCTTCGAATGGGCCATCGGCGAATGCCGGGCGCGCGGCTGCGGCCTGGTCCAGCTGACCACCGACCGGGAGCGGCCGGAGGCGCACCGCTTCTACGAACAGCTGGGCTTCACCGCGAGCCACGTCGGCTACAAGAAGAGCCTGTAGGGCTTTCGGCGCTTGAGACGGGAGCGGCGGGCTGGCACGGTCCCGGCGATGCCGGATCCCGCCGCCTTTCCCCCAACCGCCCCGCCGCCGCGCCCTGTCGCGCCGGGCCTGTATCTGGTGGCGACGCCGATCGGAAATCTGAGAGACATGACCCTTCGGGCGCTGGACGTGCTCGCCGCCGCCGATCTGGTTCTGGCCGAGGACACGCGGGTGACCGGCAAATTGCTCACCGCCTACGGGCTGAAGGCGAAGCTGGAGCGCTGCGACGATCACGCCTCGGCGCGCGCGGCGGAGCTGGCGATCGAGCAACTGCGCGACGGCGCCGTGGTGGCCCTGGTCTCCGATGCGGGCACGCCTCTGGTCAGCGACCCGGGCTTCGTGGTGGCGCGGGCGGTGATCGCCGAGGGCCTGCCGGTGCATCCGGTCCCCGGCGCGTCCAGCCTGCTGGCGGCGCTGTGCATCGCCGGCCTGCCCGCCGACCGGGTGCTGTTCGCCGGCTTCCTGCCGCCGAAGGCAGGGGCGCGGCGGACGGCCCTGGAGGAGCTTCGTCCCGGCCGCCAGACGCTGGTCTTCTTCGAGAGCGGCCCGCGCCTCGCCGACAGCCTGGCCGACATGGCCGAGGTGCTGGGCCCGCGTCCGGCCGCCGTCGCCCGCGAGCTGACGAAGCTCTACGAGGAGTGCATCCGGGGCTCGCTGTCCGAACTGGCCGCCGATCCGCGCTGTGAGTCTCCGAAGGGTGAGATCGTCGTCGTGGTCGGCCCTGGCGAGACGGAGGTCGCGTCGGAAGCCGACGCCGACGCGGCCCTCGCTGAAGCCATGAGCCGGCTGCCGCCGGGCGAGGCGGCGGCGGAGGTGTCGAGGGCGCTGAACCTGCCGCGCAAGGCGCTCTACCGGCGGGCGCTGGAGATGCAGGGCCGGTGAGCGGCGCGCGGCCCCCGGTTCGCCTGAGGGCGCCGCGGGTCGTGACGGCGAAGCGCGGCTGGCGTGTGGCGCTGGGCGCCCTGTCGCACCGCGAAGGGCGCCGCTCGGAATGGCTGGCCGCCGTGCTGCTGATGTGCCGGGGTTATCAGCTGCTCGGCTTCCGCCTGAAGACCCGAGCGGGAGAAATCGACATCCTCGCCCGACGCGGCCGCGTGCTGGCGGTGGTCGAGGTCAAGCGACGACCGACGATGGACCTCGCGCTCGCGGCCCTGAGCGCGAACCAGTATGATCGGCTTCTGGCCGCGGGCCGCGCGGTGTTGCGTCAAAGACCCAGCTTGGCCGGACATCTGCTCAGAATCGACATGGTGGCGCTGGCTCCCGGCCGGCTTCCGCGCCATCGTCGGGGCGTTGAGCCGTTCGGAAGGGGGCGGGCGTGACGCGTGAGGAAGCCGAGTCCGTACTGACGGAGGCCGGTCAGGCCGAGGACGGGGCTTTTCCGTTGCTCGAAGCGGCGATCGCCTGCGCCATCCACGACTATCCGTTCCGCGACCCCGAACCCGTACGCACCCTCGCAGGCAACGCCGCTGAACGGCTGGCCGAGCGAGTCGGCGGGGAGAGCCCGGACGACGCCCTCGCCGAGACCATGGCCGCGGATCTCCGGTTGAACGGCGATCTGCTGAACTACGATCATCCCGGCAACACCGACGTGATCGACGTGGCCGAGCGGCGGCGCGGCCTCTCGGCGACGCTGGCCATCTTCTACATCGACGCGGCCCGGCGCGTCGGGGTGCGGGCGCAGGGAGTCGACTTCCCCGGGCACTTCCTGCTGCGGGTCGAAACGCCGGACGGGCCAGTGGCGCTGGATCCGTTCAGCCAGGGCAGGCTGGTGCTGCCGTCGGAGTTGACCCGGCGGGCGCTGCGGGCCGGACTGACGCCGCACGTCGCCGACCGGCTGGACGTGCTGATGGCGCCGGTCAGCGACCGGCAAGCCCTGCTGCGCCTGCAGAACGTGCTGTTCACCCGCGCCCTGCGCGCCCAGGACTTCGAAGGCGCCGAACGTTCGGCCCTGCGCCGGGCCCTGCTCGATCCGGAGGATCACCGCCCGTGGCTGGACGTGGCCGCCGCCCGCGAGAAACAGGGGGCGCTGGCCGGCGCGCTGGAGGCCCTGTCGCGGGCGCGGTCGCTGGACGACCCGACCGAGGCGCACCGGCGGATGTCGGTCGATCGGGTTCGGCTGCAGCTGAACTAGCCTTGCGCCGTCGGCCTTCGCTGCCCATTAGCCAAGCTCCCCCCGCGCGGAAGGACAGGGCATGCTGAGAGTCGCGATCCAGATGGACCCCATCGAGGCGGTCAACATCGAATCCGACACCACCTTTCTCCAGGCGATGGAGGCCCAGAACCGCGGCTATCCGGTCTGGGTCTACGATTTCCGCACCCTGGCGCTGGAAGACGGGCGGCTGTTCTGCCGCGCCCGCCCGGTAACCCTGCGCGAGACGGTCGGCGACCACGTCACCTTCGGCGACGAGGTGAAGCTCGATTTGTCGCAGGATATCGACGTCATCCTGATGCGTCAGGACCCGCCGTTCGACATGGCCTATGTCACCGCCACCTATCTGCTCGAGACGGTGCATCCGACGACGCTGGTGGTGAACGATCCGGCGGAGGTGCGCTCGGCGCCCGAGAAGCTGCTGGTCACCCGTTTCCCGGGTCTGACGCCGCCGACCCTGATCTCGTCTGATCCCGTCGCCCTCGCCGACTTCCACCGCCGCCACGGCGAGGTGGTGCTCAAGCCGCTGCACGGCGCCGCCGGCTCGGGGGTGGTCCGGCTCAAGGCCGACGATCCCAATCTCGAGGCGCTCGTCGAGATCCACGCCACAGGCTCGCGCGATCCGCTGGTCATCCAGAAATTCCTTCCCGCCGTGTCGAAGGGCGACAAGCGGATCATCCTCGTCGACGGCGAGCCGGTCGGCGCCATCAACCGCATTCCGGCGAAGGACCAGGTCCGCTCCAACCTGCGCGTCGGCGGCACCGCGGCCCCCGTCGAGCTGACGGCGCGCGATCGCGAGATCTGCGCCGCCATCGGACCGACCCTGCGCGAGCGCGGGCTGATCTTCGTCGGCATCGACGTGATCGGCGACTGGC
>JBGTSL010000041.1:0-9723 GCA_041940325.1 Brevundimonas sp. | reverse complement strand
ATAGACCCGCGTGGCGTCGCGGCTGTCCGCCATCGGAATCACGCCCATCGAATAGGCGCCGAGCAGCAACGACGGGTCGAGCGGCTCGCTCACCGTTCGCGCTGGCGCTCGATCCGCCGCCACAGATGCGTGAACGCCGCCGCGACCGGGCTCCGCGGCGCGGCGACCGCTACCGGCAGGCGACGGGCGGCGGCGTTTTCGACCGCGCTGGCCATCGGTATCGCCGGCCAGTCGGGGTGACGCTCGATCGCCTGCACGTGCAGCGCGCGGCGGCGGTCGACCATCACATGCACCGGCATGATCGGCACCTGCCCGCCGAAATGCCGCTCCACCATCGCAAAGGCACGCTGCGACAGCGGCGACGGGATCACCGGCACCACGATCAGATCGGCGGCGCGCGCCACTTGATCTGCGGTTTCGGTCAGCCCCGGTGGGCAATCGAGGATGACGATATCGTGATCACCCAGATCGGCGACGATCTTGCGCAGGCGGCGCTTCTTGTCGATCTCCCGGAACAGGTGGTTCAGATCGCGCAGCGATGCGTCGGCGGGCAGCAGGTCCAGCCGGTCGAAGCGGGTGGCGGTGATCACCTTCGTCGGTGCGAGATCGCGCGAAAACACCGCCTGTGCTTGATCGTGCTGGCCGCCGTCGCCCAGGATCCAGCTCGATGCCGCCTGCGGATCGAGATCCCATAGCAAGGTGCGCCGCGCCGATTGCGTCGCCGCGCACCACGCGAGATTGACCGCCAGGGTGGATTTGCCGACACCGCCCTTCAGGCTGTAGATTGCGATCGTGGTCATGATGCCACGACCGTAGGCGGCGCGCGGAGGAGCGGCAAGCGCGGGCGTATCGTGCGGGGCCGATCAGATCAGCCCGGTGATCGGCTCGACCAGTGGCGCGGCGGCCTCGAAGCTGGCGACGGGCCAGGCGCAATAATCGGCGGCATAATAAGCGCTGGGCCGGTGGTTGCCCGATTCGCCCGGGCCACCGAACGGCATGTTCGCTGCCGCGCCGGTGGTCGGCCGGTTGCGGTTGACGATCCCCGCGCGGCTGTCGAGCAGGAACTGTTCCCACTTCGCGTCGTCCGCGCTGATCAGTCCGGCTGACAGACCGAACGCGGTGTCGTTCGCGGCGGCGATTGCCGCGTCCCAGTCGGCGACGCGCCGCACCGTCAGCACCGGCGCGAAGATCTCCGCGTCGGGCACCGTCAGCCCGGTCACGTCATAAAGGGCTGGCGTGACGAAGGTGTCGGGTCGCCCGGCGACGGTGCCGAACCGCCGGATCGCGCGTGCGCCGCGTGCCTCCAGCGCGTCCACCGCCGCCCGCACGCCCTGTGCCGCGCGCTGCGACACGAGCGGCCCCATGAAGGCATCGCCCGGTTCGTCCCAGGCGGCGACGCGCAGGCGGTCCGCCATCGCCGCCAGCGCCTCAATCATCGCATCGCCCGCGGCGCCCTGCGGCACGATCAGCCGCCGCGCGCACGAACAGCGCTGTCCGGTGGTGACGAAGGCGGACTGGACCACGATCCCGGCCACGGCCCCGGCGTCGGCCACGTCCCAGACCACAAGCGGATTGTTGCCGCCCAGTTCGAGGGCGAGAATGACGTGCGGATCGTCGGCGAATTTGCGCCGGAAATGAGCGCCGGCCGCGCCGGATCCGGTGAACATCAGGGCGTCGATGCCGCTGTCCAGCAGGGCCGCGCCGGTGTCGCGTCCCCCCTGGACGACATTGACCACGCCCGCCGGGAGGTCGGCGGCTTCGAAGGCCTCGGCCATCAGCTGGCCGGTCAGGGGCGTCTCCTCCGACGGCTTGAACACCACCGTGTCGCCGGCCAGCAAGGCGGGGACGATGTGGCCGTTGGGCAGGTGGCCCGGGAAGTTGAACGGTCCCAGCACAGCCGCCACGCCGTGTGGGCGGTGGCGCAGGGTCGCATGACCGAAGGCCGTGTCTGCGGTGCGCTCGCCGGTGCGCTCGTCATAGGCGCGGATGGAGATGTCGACCTTGCCCTGCATGGCGCCGAGTTCGGCGGTGGTCTCCCACAGCGCCTTGCCGGTCTCGCGGCTGATCGCCTCGGCCAACTTCGGCGCGCGCTCTTTCAGCACCGCCTGATAGCGTTTGACGGCGTCGATGCGGTCCTGGCGGGGGCGGTCGGCCCAGTCGGGGAAGGCGGCGCGGGCGCGGTCGACGGCGCCCTGAACCTCGGCGGGCGCGGCGGCGGCGCCCTCCCAGACGACGTCTTCGGTGGCGGGGTCGATGGACTGAAACATGCTCATGGGGTCCAGATAGGCGCTCAGGTCTTCACGCGCACGACGTCGCCGGTGCGCACCTTGAGGGCGTCGGCGGTTTCCTTCGACAACACGGCGGTATCGCCTTCGACGACCGCCTTCTGACGCACGGCCCGGAAGGCGGCGATGCTGTCGGTCGAGATCAGGGCGGCCAGTTCGGCGTCGATCTCGTCGGCGATGGCGACGGTCAGCCGGCGGGCGTCGCGGACGGTGCGGATGTTGTCGCGCTGGCACGAGACGGTCGGCCCGGCGTCGAAGATGTCGACAAGCCCGTTCGGCCGGAACCCTTCGCTCTCCAGCAGGGCCATGGCCGGAACGCCCTGCGGATGGACCTTGCCGATCACCGCTCGCGCGGGCTCGGGCAGCAGTTCGACATAGATCGGGTGGCGCGGCGACAGGTCGAGGATGAACTGCTTGTCGGTCGAGCCGGTCATGCGGTCAGCGTCGTCGAACTCCATCGGGAAGAATTTATGCGCCACATGGTCCCAGAACGGGCAGGCCCCGTCGGGGGTGAACACGCCGCGCAGCTCGGCCAGCACCGAGTCGGCGAACAGGTCGGGCTCGGCTCCGATCAGCATGTAGCGCGACTGGCTGAGCAGCCGCCCCGCGCCGCCCTTGCGGCGGTCGGCCTTGAGGAACAGCGAGCCGACCTCGGTCCAGCCGGTGCATTCATTGACCAGCACCAGGGTCTGGTGGTCGAGCTTGACGCCCAGCGAGGGCGAAGACTGGGTGTTGTTGACCAGGCGGAACGAGAAGAAGGGCCGGTTCAGCCCGACCGCGGCCTTGACCGAGCCGACGCCGTCGACGTCGCCGGTGTCCGACTCCTCGAGCATCAGGGTGTACCAGCGCTGTTCGGACGCCAGCTTGCCTCCGAAACTGTCGCGGCTCAGCTCCAGCCGCTCGGCCAATTGGTCAGGATCTTCCGGCAGGCTGGTGAAGCCCGGGCCGCTGAGGATGGCCAGTTCGAGCAGGTGGTCGAGATCGGCGGGGCCGGCGGGGCGGACGACGAGCATGGGGTTACATCGTCTCCAGACGCAGGGACTTCAGTTTATGGGCGTCGATCTCGCCCGAGGCGATCTTGCACAGGATCAGGGCGCTGAGCTGGGCCCGTTCGACGAAGCTGGCGGGCCAGGCGAACTCCTGGTCCGAATGGATGTCGCCGCCCAGCACGCCCAGGGTGTCGATATTGGGCAGGCCGGCGGCGTGAAGGTTGTTGCCCTCGCAGACGCCGCCCGACGGCTTCCAGGCGATGGTCTGACCCAGCAGGGCGCCGGTTTCCCGCACCGCCTCGAACAGGGCGGACTGTGAGGCGTCCATCGGTTTGGGCGCGCGGGTCATGCCGCCGTGGAGGTCCAGGGTCAGGCCGGGGAAGGGGGCTTCGGCCGCGATCCGGCTGACCGTCTCCGAGATCCACGCCGAGGCCTGGGCGTCGGGAACGCGGACGTTGAAGCGGACCACCGCATTGTCGGCGACGACGTTCAACGGCCCGCCGCCGGCGATCCGGGCGACATTGACCGTTACGCCCTCGCGCTGGCCGTTGAGGGCGTGCAGCCGGGCGGCGATGATGGCCGCGCCGGCGACGGCGTTGGCCCCCTCATGGAAGGCGCGGCCGGCGTGTGCCGCCTTGCCGGTGACGATGAGGTGATAGTTGCCGCTGCCCTTGCGGGCGCCGGCGAGGGTCCCGTCGGCGAGAGCCGGCTCATAGGTCATGCCGACATGACCGCGCGCGCCCAGTTCAGCCAGCAGGGGGGCGGAGGCGGGCGAGCCGATCTCCTCGTCCGGCGACAGCAGGACGGTCCAGCCGACGCCGGCCTTGTCGGGATGGGTCTCGAAGGCCTCCAGCGCCGCCAGCATCACACTGATCCCACCCTTCATGTCGGCGACGCCCGGACCGTTCAGGGCGCCGTCGGGACGGGTGGTGACGGTCTGGAAGGCGCTGTCGGCCGGAAAGACGGTGTCGTAGTGCCCGGTCAGGACGACCTGCACCGGCGCCTCGGGGCGGACGCGGATCCTCAGGGCGTCGGCGTGAGCCTCCTCGCGGACCTGACCGTCGTCGCCGACGCTGGTCGAGGCGGCGGTGGACAGACGGACGACCTCGGCGGAGAGCGGCGTCGCCGCGGCCTCCAGCAGGTCCAGCATCCGCGCCAGGCCGGCGGCGTTGCGGCTGCCGGAATTGATGTTGGCCCAGTCGACCGCCCGGCCGACGATAGCCGGTCCGCGCGCTGCGACATGGTCGAGCACGGCCTGGTCCTGGGGGAGAATCCGCATGCGGCGGGACCCTAGCGACCTCGAAAGCAAAGGTGAAGGCGGCCGCCGATTGTGCGTTGCACAGCGGACGAGGCCTTATAGGGTGACCGCGCCAATCAGGGAGGACACTGGCATGACGGACATGGTGAAGGGGATGAACCCGACCGCGAAGATTTCGACGGCGGAGGAAGCCAGGGCGGCCGCGCGCGCCAGCGCGATCGCGATATTCCTGGGCGTGATCTGGGGCGTCATCGGCCTCGTCTGGCTGATGGGGCCGGGAGCGGCCGTTATGGAGGCCGCCATGGCGGAGGCGGCGGCGACCTCGCCCGAGGCGGCGAGCATGACCGGGATGATGACGGGCGCGGCCGTCATTTTCGCCGGCGTCCTGGTGGTCATTCAGCTGGTGCTGGGTCTGGTCCAGTGGTTCAAGCCGAACATCGTCATCCCGATCCTGTTCACCGTTCTGGTCGTCTATGGGCTGGGCAGCACGGCCCTGGGCATGGTGATGGCCGGCCAGATGGAGGAGCTCGGCGCGACCGCCGCGGCGGCGCCCGCCTGGCAGACCTGGGGCGGCCTGGCCGTCATGGTGATCCAGTTGATCCTTCACATCGCCGGAATCCGGGGCGCCAGCGCCCTGCGCAAATTCCGCGACGCCCAGGCCTACTGAGACCTACCGGTCCGGGCGCCGATCCTCGCGGTCGGCGCCCGGCTGCCGCGAGGTCCGGCGCCAGCGGATCGACAGACTGGCGCCGCCCTCTCCACCGAATTCCGAGCTGATGGTCAGGTTGCGGCGCACCTGCCACTCGACATTGACCACCGCGCCCTCCTCGCCGCCGCCGATGATCTCCAGATAGATGTCGTCGGTGATGTAGCGGCCGCCGGCCACGGTGAGGCTGGAGGCCTCGCCGCCGAACGACAGCCGGTCCAGTCCCGCCAGTTCACGCAGGTTGCCGATCACGTCGAAGCCGCCTCCGCCCGCCAGGGCCCCCACGCTCGCCGCCAGCTGGGCCGCCTCGAAGGCCGAGAGCTGCGAGGCCGACCGTCCGAACAGCACCTGCGACAGGATTTCGTCCTGCGGCAGCTCGGGG
The DNA here is from genome assembly GCA_041940325.1 of Brevundimonas sp. GTDB lineage: Bacteria > Pseudomonadota > Alphaproteobacteria > Caulobacterales > Caulobacteraceae > Brevundimonas. Next base: position 4,103 of record JBGTSL010000041.1, on the reverse strand, counting down.
GTCGAGGTCAGGGCGATGTCCGGCCGGGCGGCCGTTCCAGTCACCCGGATCGTGGCCGTCAGCGCCGGATCGTCGCGCGTCGCCGTCAGGTTGAGGCGGATGTTCTCGGGCCGGGTGGACAGGGTCACCGTGCCCCGGTCGTCGAACACGAAGCGCTTGCCGGCGAAGTCGTAGTCGCCGCGCACGACGCGGGCCGTGCCGGTCAGGGTCGGGCGGTTGATCGTGCCTGTCACCCGGGCGTTGACGCTCATCTCCACGTTCAGGCCGCGGCCGACGACAATGACGTCTCCACCGGGCGAGCGGATGGCGATGTCAACGCCGATCTGCGGGCCGCGCGGCCGGTTTTGCTCCTCCTCCGGGATGTCTCCGCCGGGCTTGTTGATCTCGACCACGTCCATGCGGACGATGCCGTTGGATCCCGGCGGATTGGCCTGAATCCGCGCCTCGTCGATATCGATCCGGCCGGTGAGCTGGATCTTGCCGTCCTCGGCCCGGACCACGCTGAGCGGGCCGGAAGCGCGGGCCTCGGCGATGTCGTTGTCAATAATCCGGAACCGCTCGAGCGTCAGTTCCACGCTGGAACCCGATCCCTCCCGCAGTCCGATGCGCCCGTCGCCATACACCCGCCCGCCCGATCCGTCGGTGGCCGAGAAGCTCTCGACCATCGCCGTCGTGTCGTCGAAGCGGCTGGCGAGGGTGACGTCGCGCAGCTGCAGGCCGGTGGCGTTGTCGCGGAAGCCGCCCTGCCACAGGTCCATTCGTCCGTTGATGCGCGGCGCGGCGATCGTACCGGCAAGGGTCGCCCGGGCGTTGATCTGGCCCGACAGCGACCGCTCGCCGCCCAGGAACAGGTCCCAGACCGGCTGCACCTGTCCCTGGATGTCGATTTCCCCGGACATCGGACGGGTGCGGACCACGGCCAGCCGCAGCGGGGCGGCCGAGGCCTCGACCGGCAGGGTGATGTCGGCGTCGGCCCGCACGGCGCCCTCGTCGGTCACCTGCGCCCGGACGCGGAGGGTGTTGTCGACCAGCAGGGCGTTCAGCGTGCCGTCGATGGCCAGGCCGCGCGGCGCATCGATGCTGCGCACGTCCTCCAGCGTCACATTGGCCGAGCCCGACAGGTCGTCGCCGGACCCCCGCAACGACAGCCGCCCGGTCGCCCGACCGCGCAGGTCGGGGGCGAGGGAGCCCAGTTCGACGCTGGTCAGATTGGCCTCGATGATCGAGGCGCGCGAATCCTGGCGCAGTTCGCCTGTCAGGACGCCGCCGCCGACCCCGAGATCAACCCGGACGACGCGGCCGTCGCCGGACAGGGCGACGACGGCGGGGTTGCGGGTGGCGAAAGCGATCTCGCGCACCCGGCCAGAGCCTTCGAGCACGATGGTCTGGGCGTTGGACTGGCGGGAGTAGACGCCGGTCCCGTCGAAACTGATCGGGGTGGCGCCGCCCACATCGGCCTTGAGGGTGAAGGGCAGGCGGTTCAGCGTGCCGCGGCCGTTGAGGTCGAGCGAGCGGATAGTCCAGGTCGAGCCGGCCAGGCGGACATTACGGCCGGTGACGTCGAGAATGGCTGTCTCGGCTCCTGCGCCCTCCGTCAACCGGATGCGCCCGTCGGCCGTCCCGGTGGCGAGGAAGGCGCCCGGCCGGGCCGTGAAGGTCAGGTCGGCGCTCGATGGAAATCGGTTGGACAGGGCGATCGATCCCTGGGCGGTCACCCCTCCGGCGTCGAGGTCGACGTCTGTCAGGCGGATGCGCTCGCCTCCGAGATAGAAATTCCCGCTGCCGCGCGCAGGACCATAGTTTGATCCGGCGACCACGGAGATGCGGCCGTCCGAGGCGTCGGCGCCGCGCCGGAAGCTCAGGTCCATCGTCGCGTCGGTCAGGACCAACGCGCCGGCGCTGACATTGTCGAAGGTCGCCCGCAGATCGGCGCTGGGCTGAGCCAGGGTGCCGCCGACCGTGCCGCTACCCGTCATGGCGCCGTCGATCTCCACCGGGCCGACGCCGAAGGGGCCGCGGGCGTTCCAGTTCATCGCCAGCCGCAGCCGGCCGTCGCCTTCGATGTAGCCGCGCGCCGCCGCGTTGCCGTGTTCGCCGCCCAGCCGCGCCGATTCCACGGTCACGCGGCCGCCGTCCAGGGCCCCGACCAGCTGCAGCCGCGGCGTCCGCCCCAGCAGCCGGTCCAGCTCGCTGACGCCGAGGGCGAAGTCGCGGCCGCGTCCGTCGAAGGTGACCTCCCATGGCGCGCCGGCCCGCGGCATCGAGGCGGCGATGGTTCCGCCGAACGCACCCTCGGCGCCCGGTCGAAGGCGCGAGGCGTCGGTGACCTCGGCCCGGCCGCGGAAGCCGAGGCCGCCGAGGAGGTTGCGCCCGCCTGTCCCGGTGACTTCCAGCGCCTGGCCCTCGGCGTCGAGGCGTTCGAGCAGGATCGATCCGTCCGCCATCCGCGCCGCCTCGAACCGGATGCGCGGCGTCGGACCCAGCAGCCCGCCGACCATTCCGGCCATGGAGCCGCCCACCGCGCGCAGGTCGGCATTGATGTCGTAGCGGCCGTTTCGGGCCCGGATGTCGATCGGCCCGCGGAGGCGCCGGGCCTGATAGCTGGACAGGTCGGCGTTCAGCACGTCGATGGAGCCGTCGAGGGTCCAGCGGGTCGCATCGCCCCGGAACAGGGCCGACCACGCCGCGCCGTCGCCCAGGGGGCGACCCGCCAGCCGCGACAGCGAGGGCGTCGCCACGCGGATGCGGATTCCACCGGGAATGCTGCGGTCGCTGACCCGGACCCGTCCGCTGGCGCGCGAACTCAGGTTCTCGGCGACCAGTCGCCAACCGACGCCCTGCAGGCCGTCGTCATCGCGATCGGGCGAGACGGCGAGGGCGAATTGGGCGGTCCGGCCGATGCGCCGGGCGAACGGCTCGAGCAGGTCCGAGCCGGAGAAGTCGACCCGGCCGGCGATATTGGTCTGATCGGGTCCATACGTGCCCTTGACGGTCAGCGGGATGAAGTCGCCTGTCCGCACCTCGGCGTCGACGACCTCGCCGTTGACCACCGCGGTGGCCAGGAAGGGCTCGTCCGGGGAGTAGCCCAGCGCCCCCGCGATCGGGCCGCCGCGGGCCTCCCGGGCGCGCAGGTTCAGCCGCATGTCGGCGATGTCGTCGCTGATCCCGGCGGTCAGGCGCAGGAAATCCCCGGGCCGGCTGTTGCTGTCGGCGTTGACGGTGATCTGTTTCAGACCTCTGCGCGGGACCTGGGCCTCGCCCGCCAGCTTCCAGCGGCCGTACTCCTTGCTGAAACCCTCCAGCAGTTCGACGTCGGCGGAAAAGCGGTCGATGTCGATGGACAGCGGCTGCGGACCCGGGGGCTCGGTCGAGGGTTCGACCAGCGGGCGGCGGATCAGACGGATCACCTCCGCCTCGACTTCCGTGGCATGGAACCGGCGCAGGACCAGCGGCCACCAGTTCCAGTCAACGTGAACCTCGCGCGCCTCCAGCCAGATCCCGTCGGCGTCCGTCACCGTCACCCGGTCGATGGTGAAATCGTCGAACAGGTCGCCGCGCACGCCCTCGACATTGATGCGGCCGTAGCGCCCGAGTTTCTTGCCGGCGACGAAGGTGGTCACCAGCTCCCGGCCGGAGTCGGAGAGCAGATACATCCGTCCGCCGATCGCCGTCACGAGCAGCAGGGCGGCCAGAACGGCCACGCCGATGCCGCCGAAGAAGGCGATGGCCTGCAGGCGCGTCCGCTTCTTCCGCGCCGCCTTCACGGCGGGCGCTTCGGGCGCTTCCGAAGGGGGCGGCGCGTCGGTCAAAACGCCTGTCCGATGCTGACGTAGATCTGGAAGTCGGCATCGCCGTCGCGCTTGTCGAGAGGGAAGGCGACGTCGGCCCGGATCGGGCCGAAAGGCAGTCTGTAGCGTACGCCGAAGCCCGCGCCGTAGCGCATGTTGCTGAAGTCGGGCGCCTGATCGAAGCCGACCGAGCCGGCGTCGACGAAGACCACGCCCTGGAAGTTGCGGAACAGGTCGCGCCGGACCTCGGCCGCGACCTCGAACAGGCTGAGGCCGCCGCGCGGCGTGTTATCCGGCAGGCGAGGGGCGACTCCC
>JBGTSL010000040.1:0-9742 GCA_041940325.1 Brevundimonas sp. | reverse complement strand
GCGCAGGATCTCGTTGACGGCCGAGGCGATCACCACGCCCTGCTTGACCACCACGGCCCCGAATGGGCGCCCGCCCTGCTCGGCATTGGCATACGCCAGCGCGATGGCTTCGCGCAAAAACTGTGTGTCGTCGTGTGTCACTGTCATCTTCAATGTGCTCCTGCCCGACGCAAAATGCGGGCAATCTCTGGGTATCCATGGGCCTGGGCCAAGGCCAGGGGCGTGCGGCCCTGGGCATCGGGCAGGTTCACGTCGGCCCCGGCATCCACCAGCGCCTGCACCACCTGCTGGTGGCGCTCGCCGCCCTGACCCACCACCTGCTCGGCGTCCACCCGGACGACATGATCGAGGACTATCTGCTGACCAACAGCGCCGTCGATCTCGCCGGCCGCGCCCCCGCCATCGCCCGCCAGCTCGAGGCCATGACCGGCCGCCCGGCCGCCCACGACGCCGTCGTCGCCTTCCTCGGCGTCGAGCCGGCCTATCTCAAGACCGCCCTGGCCGAGGCCGCCGCCCGCCACGGCTCGGTCGACGGCTATCTCGAACAGGCGCTCGGCGTCGACGCGGCCCTGCGCGACCGCATCGGCGAGCGGCTGGCGGCGTGATCCTGCCCCTGCCGGCGACCGAGACCCGCGTCCGCCCGTGGCGCGAGCCGCTCGCCGTCGCCGCCGGCCTGCGCGACCGCGACGGGGCGCTGGCGCTGCTCTCCGACGGCGGACCGCTCGGCCGCCGCTCCTTCGTCGCCGCCGAACCCGACTGGATCTCCGCGACCGCCGACCTCGACATCCTGCGCGACCCGGCCCTGTCCGGCGGCGTGGTCGGCCTGCGCGCCTACGACGCCGGCGCCCGCCCGGCCACCGGCCCGCGGCCCGTCGTCTGGCCCGACCTGATGCTGGCCCGCTACCCGGCCATTCTGGCCTTCGACCACCTTCAGCGAACCGTCGTCGTCACCGGCCGGGGCGTCGACGCCGCCGCCGCCGCCCGCGCCGCCGACCGGGCCGAGACCTGGCTGGCCGCCGCCTCCGACATACACCCGCCGCCGCCGCCGGCCGCCGCGATGAACCCCGAGGCTCCGCCGGAGGCCTATCTTGAAGCCGTCGCCGACGTCGTCTCCCGCATCGCCGCCGGCGAGCTGTTTCAGGCCAACATCGCCCGCGCCTGGTCCGGCGCGCTGGAGCCCGGCGCCGACCCCTTCGACGTCATGCTGCGGCTGGCCGACCGCGCCGCCGCCTACGGCGCCTTCTGGCGGCTGGGCGACCGCGCCATGGTTTCCAACTCGCCCGAGCTGTTTCTGACCTTCGATCCCGGGACCCGCCGCATCGAGACCCGCCCCATCAAGGGCACCCGCCCGCGCCATCCTGACCCCGCCCGCGACGCCGCCCTCGCCGCGGAGCTCCAGGCCAGCGCCAAGGACCGGGCCGAAAACCTGATGATCGTCGACCTGATGCGCAACGACCTCTCGCGCGTGGCCGATCCGGGCACGGTCGCCGTCGACCGCCTGTTCGGGATCGAGAGCCATCCGACCGTGCACCACCTCGTCTCGACCGTGACCGGAAAGGCCCGGGGCGACGCGGGCGTCGCCGACCTGCTGGCGGCGACCTTTCCCCCAGGCTCGATCACCGGCGCGCCCAAGCACCAGGCCATGAAGGTCATCGCCGCCCACGAGCCGCCGCGCGGGCCGTGGTGCGGCAGCCTGTTCCACATCGGCGACGACGGCGCCCTGACCGCCTCGGTGCTGATCCGCACGGCCGCGTTCGAACTTGTGGAGGGGCGCTGGCGCTTCCGCACCCTCGCCGGCGCCGGCATCGTCGCCGACAGCGATCCCGCGTCCGAACTGGCCGAGACGGAGGTGAAGATCCTCGCCCTGAGAGAAGCGCTGACGGGGCCCTAGCAGGCCGGGCAGGTCGTCCGGTCGACGGTCCGCGGCCGCAGGTAATAGGTATGCGAGAACCGCGTCAGACCCGGCATCAGATAGTCCGCGGCGGAGTCATAGTCGTAGGTCACCTCGGCCACGATGACGCTCTCGCCGTCCTCGACCAGGTCGGCCGGCAGGGTCATGGTCGAGCCGACCGCCCGGGACGTCATCCCGTCGCCCCGGCTCCAGTCCACGGTCGCCGAACCGCTCGCCCGGCTGACGCTGGAGACCCGCTGGTGCAGGGTCGCGGTCGGGAAGGGCTTCATGATCAGGCCGCCGATGTCGAAGATGTCGTCGACCGTGGCCGGCGTGACCGTCTCCTCCTGGGCGATCAGGTCGGCGACCATGGCCGAGACGTGGCCCATGCGCTTCTGGGCCATGAAGCCCTGACAGAACTCGGTCATGCCCATGTAGAAGAGGATCAGCACCGGCGCGAGCATGGCGAATTCGATCGCCGAGACGCCGCGCTCGTCGCCACACCAGCGTCTGATCAGGCTGCGGCGCTTCATCCGGCCGGCTCGTTGCGGAAGGCGGTGGTGGCGGTCAGCATGGCGGTGCGGTCGCCGACGTGAGACAGCCCCTGCGACAGGAAGGTGGTCAGCAGCGGGTGCCGATACCAGACGCGCACAAGGATCAGGTCGCCCGGATTGCCGTTGGCGTAGGTCAGGCCGCTCGGATCGAAGCCTTCGCCCGCCAGCGGGTCGGGCGGCGTCGTATTGAACTGCGGGATCACCCGCACGTCGATCGTCGCCTTGCTCTCGCAGTCGCCGGCGAAGATGCTCATCCGGCTGCACAGCTGGGTCTTGAACTCGGCCGCCGTCATGCCCTGGGCGCTGGCCTGGCCGGTGCGCACCAGCCGTCCTGTCGAGATGGCCGCGTTCTCAAGCACCGAGTCGAGGGCGAAGATCAGCGCCACCTCCAGGATGGCGAAGATCATCACGCAGAAGGGCAGCACGACGAGGCCGAACTCGACCGCTGCGGAACCGTCGCGGTTGCGCAGCAGACCGCCCAGCCAGCGACGGCCTTCGGACAACCCGCGGCGACAGCTCACCTGCATGACGGCCTATTGCTGGGCGGGGGCGGGGCCGCTGGTTCCCCGCACGGACGGCGAGCACGAACTGGCGCAGGCCATTTCGGTCGACTGGGCGCCGCGCCACACCCGGACGCGCCCGGCGCCGTCGCCGGCGGTGACGACCACCTGGCTCTGGAACACGGTGCGGCCGATCGGATCGACGGCGACGACCTCGGTCACGCCATAGCCCTTACCGGTGATGTACAGCGTATTGGCGTCCACCACCGTGACGTCGGCGATCTCCGGATTGCCCACGATGACCGAGCCCGCGGGGCCGCGCAGCTGGATGCGCTGGGCCTGGTCGATCTCGACGCTGATGCGTCCGGACTGAGCCAGGGCGGCCCCGGCGCCGCCCAGCAGGGCGGCCGCGCCGAGGGCGAGAAACAGGCGGTGGGTGCGGGTCATGGCGACGGTGTCCATAGAGCGAGCGCGCGCGAGAGCGTGTTCGCGAACCTGCCCCCGAAATCTCAACAAAGGCTGAAGCCGGAACAGGAGTGCCGGCCTTGCGTCCAGTCACAGCGGGTAGAGAAGGGTGTCGCCCCGGATCAAACCGGGAGATTCTACAGTAAATATTCCGGTAACCACGCCCGGCGACCGGGCCTTAACCGATATGGGCGATAACGATGGCGCGTTTTGGGGGTCAAGCGGGCTACCGGCTCCCCCCGTCGTTAAGTAGCTCGCATCCTCGTCTGCAAGGGAACAAAGACCATGAAGAAGTTCATTTCGAAGTTCATGTCCGATGAGTCGGGCGCCACGGCCATCGAATATGGCCTGATCGCCGCCCTCATCGCCGTCGTGATCATCGCCGCCGTCACCGCCCTGGGCACCAACATCTCGACCCAGTTCGGCAAGGTCGCCACCGCCATCGGCGCCACCTAAGCGCCGCAAGCGTCTTGAACCAGGCGAGGGCCGGAGCGGAAACGCTCCGGCCCTTTGCTTTTGGGCGCAGTCGGCAACGCCGCCTTAAAGGTCGATCGGGCAGGCTGGCGTCATGGAAGTCCTGCAACTGGTCCTGCTCGCCATCCTTCCGGCCCTGGTCATCGTCGCCGGGCTGAAGGACCTGACGTCGATGAAGATCCCCAACTGGATCTCCGGCCTGCTGATCCTCGGCTTCTTCCCCGCGGCCCTGGCGCTCGGTCTTCAGCCCGCGGCGATCGGAATCCATATCGCAGTCGCGGTCGCGGCCCTGCTGGTCGGCATGGGGCTGTTCGCCCTGAACCTGCTCGGCGGCGGCGACGTCAAGCTGATGGCGGCGGCCTGCCTCTGGCTCGGCCTGTCCGGCTCCGGGGTCTTCGTCCTCGCCACCGCCGTGGTCGGCGGCGTGTTTTCCCTGGCCCTGCTCGCCAGCCGGACCTGGCTGCAGCCCTATGTGGGCGCCGGCCCGGGGTGGCTTGTCCAGCTGATGGAGCCGAAGGGCCACATCCCCTACGGGGTCGCCATCGCCATCGGCGCCCTGGTCGCCTGGCCGGCTTCGCCGCTGATGGTCGCCTATCTCGGCTGACGCGAAATCGCCCGGGCGAATCCGTCCGTTAGCACTTAGGCCCACGTTAACCCGCTGCCTCCATGTTCGTTAACGGTAGGGGGCCGAAGGACCAATTCAGAGGTCCGGCCGGCCCTGCCGGAGACAGTCGATGAAGCCTGCCAGAATCATCGTGATCTGCGTCGCCGCGGTGGCCGCCATCGGGCTGGCCCTTGTCGTGCGCGCCATGGGATCCTCATCGAAAGAGCCGGTCGCCGTCGCCACCGCCGCCCCCGTCGATACCCGTCCAATGGCCAGGGTTCTGGTCGCGGCCAAGGATCTTCAGCCGGGTAAACGCCTCGAGGAATCGGATCTGGCCTGGAAGGAATGGCCCGTCGACCAGGTCAATCCGGCCTTCATCACCGACGGATCGGCGCCGATCCCGGCCGCGGAATCAAAGCCCGAGGGCGCCGTCGCCGCAGTGACCCGCGCCGCCACCGACCTCGCCACGGGCGGAGCCAAGGCCGACTACGTCGGCTCGGTGGTGCGCGAGCCCATACTCGCCGGCGAACCTCTCGTGATGCGCAAGATCGTGCGCGCCGGGGACAGCGGCTACATGGCCGCCTACCTGGAGCCGGGCATGCGCGCCATGGCCATCCGCGTCACGGTCGAGACCGCCGCCGGGGGCTTCATCCTTCCGGGCGACCGGGTCGACGTCGTGCTGACCCGCGAGACCACGCTCGGAAACATCGGGGCCTCCGAGGGCGACCGCTCGAAATTCACCTCCGCCACGGTCATGCAGAACATCAAGGTCCTGGCCATCGACCAGTCGACCCGCGCCGGCGACGACGAGCAGACCGTGATCGGCGCGACGGCCACCCTCGAGGTCGGCCCCCGCGACGCCGAGGCGCTGGCCCTGGCCAAGTCGGAAGGCGAACTGAGCCTGATCCTGCGCTCCTACGCCGACACCGGCGGCCCGTCGGGCCGGGTGTCCGCCGGACCGCGCCAATCGTCCGCCGTCCGGGTCTACCGCGGCGGTGAGCCTGAAGTCGTGGTGGTCCAATGAAGCGCCCGCTGATGCGTCTCGCCTCCGTCGTTCTCGCCGGCCTGCTGGTCATCGCCCTGCCGCCGACCTCGGCCGTGCAGGCCCAGACCCGCGCCGCCGTCTCGATGGGCGCCCAGTCCCAGCTGATCAGCCTGCCGCGCGGCTCCTCGATGGCGGTGGACCTTCCGGCAGACGCCCGCGATGTGATCGTGCCCAATCCGCTGGTCGCCGAGGCCATGCTCCATTCGCCGCGCCGCATCACCATCATCGGCCTCGCCCCGGGCGAGACGGACGCGGTCGTGCTGGACAGCGCCGGCCGCACCATCCTGTCGCTGCGCATCCGCGTCGATGCGGGCGTTTCGGCCCTTCAGGACACGCTCAACCGGGTCATGCCGGGGGCGAACGTTCGCGCCGAAGCGGTCAACGACAGCGTCATCCTTACCGGCGTCGTGTTCAGCCCGGGCGAGGCCGACCGGGCCAGTCAGGTCGCCCGCGCCTTCGTCTCGGCCCCCGAAAAGGTCATCAACATGATGACCATCGAAGGCTCCGACCAGATCACGGTGCGCGCCCGGATCGTGGAGGTCCAGCGGACGGCCGTGAAGCAACTCGGCCTCGACGCGACCGCCGTCCTGGCCAGCGTCGGCGACGGCCTCACCCTCACCCAGGCCGCGACCTTCGCCGTGTCCGGAAACCAGCTGGGCGGGGGCGTGCTGAACTACCAGGACTCGGCGGGCGATGGCAGCAGCCTGAACGGTTCGCTCCGCGCCTTCGAGCGGGCCGGCCTGGTCCGCATTCTGGCCGAGCCGAACATCACGACCGCGAACGGCGAGGCCGCCGAATTCCTCGCCGGGGGCGAGTTCCCGGTTCCCGTCGGTCAGGAAATCGACGGCAGCAGCACCAAGGTGACCATCGAGTTCAAGCCGTACGGCGTGCGTCTTGCGGTGCGGCCGATCGTGCTGTCGCCCGGCCGGATCTCGCTGCAGCTGTCCACCGAGGTCTCCGAACTGACGTCGCTCGGCGCCTTCACCCTTGGCGGAACCAGCGGCTCCTCGCTCGTCATTCCGGGCCTCAGCGTCCGCCGCGCGTCCAACACCGTCGAACTGCCCTCGGGCGGCTCGCTGATGATCGCCGGCCTGCTGCGGGAGGACACCCGCCAGAACATTGACCAGCTGCCCGGTCTGGGCGACCTGCCCGTGCTCGGCGCCCTGTTCCGGTCCCGTGACTATCTCTCGGGGGAAACCGAGCTGGTGATCATCGTCGAGGCCTACATCGTCTCGCCGACCTCGCCGGGCCGGATGCAGACACCGGCGGACGGCCTGCGGATCGCCAACGACGCCCAGACCATCCTGTTTGGACAACTGAACCAGCACTACGGCCGCCCGAACGCCGCCGCGGACGCCGCCGACGCAGGCTGGAGCGGCCCCGTGGGCTATGTGATCGAATGAGGACCCCGATGATGCGCGCCCTCCTTCTGACCGTCGCCGCGACGACCATCCTCGGCGCCTGCGCCTCGACCGGCGCTTCCGACAGACAGCCGCTCACGCCCCTGTCGCGTTATTCCTTGCAGGTCGAGCCGGGTCTCGACCGGATCGCCATCGCAGTACACGAGGACGGACTGTCGTCCCGGCAGCAGGCGGCTCTCAATGACCTGGCCGGGCGCTACTTCGCGTCGGGTGTCGGCGCGGTGCGCATCGAGGGGCCCTCTGGCGACGACCCCGCGGCCGCCCGCCAGACCTGGGCCGTGCGTTCGGCGCTGGAGTCCGCCGGCCTCCCCGCCGACCGGATCGTCGTCGCCGCCTACGCCGCGCCCGACCCGAGGGCTCCGGTCCTCGCCGGTTTCGAGACGGTGCGCGCCGCCATCCCGAACTGCGCCGCGGAGCCGCGGGCGATGGAGGGCCGGTTCTCGAACAACAGTTCGATGGGTCTGGGTTGCGCCATCAACGCCAATCTCGCCGCCCAGATCGCCGATCCCCGTGACATCCTGGGCCATCGTCCGATTAGCCCGGCGGACTCCGGTCGCGCGGCCGTGGTGTTCGACAACTATCGCCGGGGCGAAGTCACCTCGGCGCCCCAGGAACCCCTCGTCGAGGGCCGCATCGCCCAGGCTGTGGAATAGGCGACCATGAGCAACGTCTTCCCCCGGCCGGTCGAGGATTTCGAGGACGAGTTCGACCTCGACATGGGCTATGTCGCATCTGGCCCCGGCCCGGCTCCGCAGCCGTCCGCCGGGGCTCCCGGCGCGGCCGCCGCGATCCCCGACGCCGTCGGCATGGAGACGGATACGCGCCCGCCACTGCAGTTTACGCCCCCCGCCGTGGCCGGGCCGGCGCCGGCGCATCCCGGCGCCCCGGCCGAGAACCAGATGCCGGCCGTGGCCGGATTCAACCCTGTCGGGGATCTCGTCGCCGGCGCCTCGGCGGCCTTCGCCCCGCCGGCGCTGGGCAGCGGCGGACCCGAAGTTTCGGTGCCGCGCATCGCCATCCATGTCTTCGCCGAGCGTCAGGACACGCTCGCCGCCGCCGAGCGCGCCGGCCAGGATCGCCGCCTGTCGCGCGCCACGACCCAGATCCGGGTCGGCGGAGTCGCGGCGGCCGTGGAAGCGTATCAGCACGAACCGACGCCGCCGCTGATCATCGTGGAATGCCTCAAGGACCCGCAAACGCTGCTGTGGGAAGTGGACCAACTGGCCGAGGTCTGCGACGCCGGCACCAAGGTGGTCGTCATCGGCGCCACCAACGACATCCTGCTGTTCCGCGAGCTGATGCGCCGGGGCGTCAGCGAATACCTCGTGGCGCCCCTGCAGCCGCTTCAGTTGATCGCGGCAATCGGGGGCCTGTTCAACGATCCGGCCCAGCCTTTCGTCGGACGCTCGATCGCTTTCGTCGGAGCGCGCGGCGGCGCCGGGGCCAGTTCGGTCGCCCACAACACCGCCTATGCGATGAGCGAGCGGATCGGCGCCAACACCGTCATCGTCGATTACGACCTGCCGTTCGGCACCGCCGGGCTGGATTTCAACCAGGATCCGCTGAACGGAGTCGCCGACGCCCTCAGCCAGCCGGATCGGCTTGATCCGGTGCTGCTGGACCGGATGATGGTCCGCTGCACCGACAAGCTGAGCCTGTTCGCCGCGCCGGCCACGCTCGACACCGACTGGGACATCTCCCCCGAGGCCTTCGAGGAGGTCACCACCCAGATCCGATCGACCGCGCCGTTCGTCGTCCTGGACCTGCCGCACTTGTGGTCGGGCTGGATGCGCCGCACCCTGATCGCCGCCGACGAGGTGGTGGTCGTGGCCACGCCGGATCTCGCCAGCCTGCGCAACGCCAAGAACATGATCGACCTGATCCGTCAGGGCCGCCCCAACGACGCGCCGCCGCGGCTGGTGCTGAACCAGGTCGGCGTGCCCGGCCGTCCGGAAATCCCCGCCAAGGATTTCGGGGCCGCCCTCGGGGTCCACCCCAGCCTGGTGATCCCGTTCGATCCCAAGGTGTTCGGCGCCGCCGCCAACAACGGCCAGATGATCCTCGACGCTGGAGCCAAGTCGAAGGCCGCCGACGCCTTCCAGATGCTGGCCCAGATCGTCTCGTGCCGCGAACTGCCCATGCTGCCCGGCCCGAAGGGCAAGGGCGGCAAGGGCGAGGGCAAGTCGCTGTTCGCCGGCCTGTTCAAGAAGAAGACCTGACGCGTGTTCGGCAAGCGCACAGGTCAGCCTGGAGCCCCGGCGTCGGCCCCGCGTCCGATGCCGGCGGCCGCGCCGCCTCCCGTCCCGCAACCGGAACCCGGGGTGCAGACCCAGGCCTTTGCGTTCGGCGGCGATGTCGCCGAACTCGAGCGGGAAGGGCGTCGCACCGAATCCTATTCCTCAAAGCCCGCCTCGGAGGCCGCCGACCGTCTCGACGCCCTCGCCTCGCGGCCCAAACCGGCCGAGGCTCAGCCTGCGCCCAAGAACGCGCCGGGTCCCAAGGCGACGCCCGGTTTTGAACAGCTGAAGAAGGCCCAGGCCGTCGCCGAGATCGTCCGCGAGCAGTCGGACTACTACCACGCCACCAAGACGACGATCTTCAACGCCCTGATGAACACCATCGACCTGGCCCAGCTGGCCGGTCTGGATCCCAAGGCGGCGGCGGAGGAAATCCGCGACATCGTCGCCGAACTGGTGGCGATCAAGAACGTCTCCATGTCGGTGGCGGAGCAGGAGCATCTGGTCCAGGACATCGTCAATGACGTCCTTGGCTACGGCCCTCTGGAGCC
>JBGTSL010000039.1:0-9844 GCA_041940325.1 Brevundimonas sp. | reverse complement strand
GTCTGGGCCTGACCGGCGAGGAGATCGTCACCATCCGCGGCCTCAGCGACGCCAATGTCGGCAAGCTGCGTCCGCGCCAGGACCTGTGGGTCGAGCTGTTCCGCCCGTCGGACGGCAAGATGGCCCGCTTCCCGGTCCGCTGCCGCATCGATAACGCCACCGAGCTGGACTACTTCAAGGCCGGCGGGGTGATGCCCTACGTCCTGCGCAACCTGGCCCGCGCGCCGGAGGCGATCGCGGCGGAGTAGGCTTTTCGCCAGACGACACAATCAGGGCCGGCGGAGCGATCCGTCGGCCCTTTTTCATGTTCCGCGTCTCCTCCCTGTTCGCTTCGCGAGGGGTGGAGGGGCAAAACCATCACGCGGTCGAGAGGCCGTTTCGCCCCTCCACCGCTTCGCGGTCCCCCTCCCCATCGCTTCGCGACGGGGAGGAGACATGCGAACTAGCGCGCCGGCTCAATCCGCTCGCACAGTCGCTCGCCAAAGACTTCCGCCGCCGCCGTCCGGCGGGCGGTGAGGTCGTCGCCGGTCGCGGCCAGGTCGGCGCGGATCGGATAGCGGGCGATGACGCGGCCTCGGGCGTCGTGCAGGTCGACCGAGCCGGGCAGGCGCACGCGGCCGTCGTCGGCGATCAGGTCGCCATCCCGGTCCAGCGCGTGGATGAAGACGATGGCCCGGACCGGCCGTCGCCCGTCGAAACAAGCCGCCGCGCCGTTGCGGAAGGCGGGGACGAAGGCGTCGGAAAAGGCGTCCGGCGGATTGTAGAAGGCGCTGCGGACCTCGACGGCGTCGATGAACATGTCGCCGGCGAGGGCGGGGTCGAGCGCGATCTCCGACGGCGGGTCCATGTCCCAGAAATCACCGGCGCAGGCGGTCAGGCCGCCGCCCGCAATGAGGGCGGCGAGGACGAGAAGACGAGCCTTCATGATCAGCCCTGCGTGGCGTTGTGCGGGCCGCGTTCGCGCGGGTTCCGGCCGAAGGCCTGTTCGCACAGGGAGCGGCCGAATTCCTCGGACACCATCATCTGGCGGTCGCCCAGCAGACCGGCGATGCGGCCGCCGGCGGTGGTCGCCACTGTGATCGGGAAGCGGCCGACCACCATGTTTCCGCGCGCCGGATCGACGAATTCGACGGTGCCCTCGAGCGTGTGCATGCCCTGGCCGTTCAGCAGCATCTCGAGCCGCCCGGCGCGGTCGAGGCGCTCGACATGGATGCGCACGTCAATCGGGGCCGTGCCGTGCATGCAGCGGCTCAGCTCCTCGCGGACCTCCTCGGAGAAGGTGTCGGAGAAGTCCTCCTCGGCGTCCAGCCAGGCGCTGGACATGGTGATCGACCCGACCTGGGCGGTCTCCTGCAGGCCCGGCGGCAGATCCATGGGCGGGCCGCCCTCGATGACCGGCGCGCAGGCCGTGGTGGCGATCAGGGCGGCGACGGCCGCGGCGGCGAGAAGCGACTTCATGGGTTGGCCCCTGTTGTTCCTGTGACGCTTAAGCCGCCGCCGCCGTGAACCGCAAATGAACGCCGTTCAGCCGCGGATTAAATCTCTGCAATCCTCAGCGCCCGAACACATCGACGCCGATCTCGCCGGCGGGGGTCAGCCACGCCCGCTTCATGCCCTGGCTGTTGAAGGGGGCGGCGATGTTTCCGTCGCGGTCGAGGGCGATCAGGCCGCCGTCGCCGCCGAGGGCGCCGATCTCGTCGATCACGCCCTGCGCGGCCTCGGTCAGCGACTGGCCGGCGCCGACGCGCCAGCTGACCTGGGCGGTGGCGGCAACGCGGATGAAATATTCGCCCTGACCGGTGCCCGAGGCCGCGATCCGGTCGTCGGCCCAGGTCCCCGCCGCCGGAATCGGGGTGTCGCCGACGCGGCCGGGCATTTTGCCGAACACGCCGGCGGTCGAGGTGGCGGCGGCCAGCCGGCCCTGCGCGTCCAGCACGCAGCATCCGACCGTGCCGTGGCTCAGCGTGCCCGGCGGATGATTGTCCTCGCCCTGACCGGCGCGGGTGAACCAGGCCGTCTCGTCGCCGATCGGCTCCAGCCCCTGATCCAGCGCGAACAGGGCCGCGCCCTCGCCGGCCAGCATGACGTGAGGGGTGCGGTCCATCACCGCGCGGGCCGCCACCACCGGGTTGCGGAACCCTTGCAGCGCCGCCACCGCGCCCGCCTTCCGGGTCGCCCCGTCCATCAGGCTGGCGTCCAGTTCATAGGCCCCCGCCAGATTGGGCGAGGCGCCCCGGCCGGCGACATAGAGGCCGGAATCCTCGAGCATCACCGTCGCCTCGACCGCCACGTCCAGGGCGCTCGCCCCTGCGTCCAGCCGCGCTTTCATGGCCTCGACCACCGCGCGCATGTGCGCGACCTCGGCGTCGTAGTTGCGCTCTCGCCGGGCGCCCGCGCCGCCGTGAAGGATGAGGGCCGTCATTCGGGGTCGTCTCCTGATCGCCCCTTTTCAACGGGCGTGGGGCTGCTTAGCGTTCCATCGACGCGGGCGCCACGGGGGCGAACGCCTGTCCTCCCCAGGAACCACCTCATGCGCGCAGTTCTCTCCAAGGCCCCCGGCGGACCTGAAAGCCTGACGGTCGAGGAGGTGCTGGACCCGACGCCGGGCAGGGGCGAAGTGGTGATCGAGGTCAAGGCCGTCGGGGTCAACTTCCCCGACACCCTGATCATCGAGGACAAATACCAGTTCAAGCCGCAGCGGCCGTTCTCGCCGGGCGGCGAGGTGGCGGGCGTGGTGGAGGCGCTCGGCGAGGGGGTGACCAATGTCCGCAAGGGCGACCGGGTCATCGCCGTGCCCGGCTGGGGCGGCATGGTCGAGCGTCTGGCCGTGCCCGCCGCCACGGTGATGAAGATCCCCGACGGCATGGATTTCGAGACGGCCGCGGCCCTGACCATGACCTACGGCACCAGCTACTACGCCCTGAAGGACCGGGCGCAGCTGAAGGCCGGCGAGAGCCTGCTGGTGCTGGGGGCCGCCGGCGGGGTCGGTGTCGCCGCGGTCGAGCTGGGCAAGGCCATGGGCGCTCACGTCATCGCCGCCGCCTCGACCAACGACAAGGTCCAGTTCGCCCTGGAGGCGGGGGCCGATAACGGCCTGATCTATCCGACCGGCAAGATGGACAGGGCGGCGCAGAAGGAGCTGTCGGGAGAGTTCAAACTGGCCTCGGGCCGCGACGGGGCCGACGTGGTCTATGACGCGGTCGGCGGCGACTATTGCGAGCCGGCGCTCAGGGCCATGGACTGGAACGGCCGTTATCTGGTGGTCGGCTTCCCGGCCGGGATTCCCTCGCTGCCGCTGAACCTGACCCTGCTCAAGTCGGTGTCGGTGATCGGGGTGTTCTGGGGCGCGGCGGTGATGCGCGACCCCGCGGCCCACGCCTCGAACATGGCCGACCTGTTCCGCTTCTGGAGCGAGGGGAAGATCAAGCCGCGGGTCAGCCGCACCTTCCCGCTGGAACGCGCTCACGAGGCCATCCAGGCGCTGGGCGACCGCGCGGTGATGGGCAAGGTGGTGGTGACGGTCGACAGCTAGTCCCGGCGCAGCCGCTCCAGCGCCTCGCTGGCCTGATCCCGGTGCCGCCGCTTGATATTGGCCCCGAGGGTGGCGATCAGGGCGGTGATGACGGCGGCGTCGTCGGTGAAGCCGATGCCGGCAAAGATGTCGGGAATGGCGTCGATGGGCAGAACGAAATAGGCCAGCGCTCCCAGCATCATCCCCTTGGCGGCCGCCGGCGTCTCGGGGTCGCGGGCGGCGAACCAGACTGACAGGGCCTGACCGGCGAACGGGATGCGCGAGGCCGTGCGCCGGATCTTGGGCCAGAAACCCTTGCTGACGCGCATCTCGTTGACCCGCTGCACCGACGGGACGAGGGCGCGCGACGGGTCGAGGGCGTCTTCCGGCGTCACCGGTTTGGCTTTGGCGGACATGGCGGCTAAACCCCGCGGCATTCTCAAGGTTCACACAACATAGGGGCTGCGGCCATGAAACTCGACGGGTCGATCGCGGCGGTGGTGACGGGCGGGGCCTCGGGCCTCGGCGAGGGCACGGCCCGGGCGCTGGCGGCGCAGGGCGTCAAGGTCGCCATCTTCGACATGCAGGCCGACAAGGGCGAGGCCGTCGCGGCCGACATCGGCGGCGTCTTCTGCCAGGTCGACGTGACCGACGACGCCTCGGTCGCCGCCGGTTTCGAAAAGGCCCGCGCCGCCCACGGTCAGGAGCGTCTGACCGTCAACTGCGCCGGCATCGCCACCGGCCAGAAGACCGTCTCGCGCAAGAAGGACACCGGCGAGATCCGGGCCCACGACATGGCCCAGTTCGAGCGCACCGTGCGGGTCAATCTGTTCGGCACCTTCCGCGTCCTGTCGCAGTCGGCGGCGGGGATGGTGACGCTGGAGCCGATGGCCGACGGCGAGCGCGGCCTGATCGTCAACACCGCCTCGGTGGCGGCCCAGGACGGCCAGATCGGCCAGGCGGCCTATTCGGCCTCCAAGGGCGGCGTCTACGCCATGACCCTGCCGGTCGCCCGCGACCTGGCGCAGGAAGGGGTGCGCTGCAACACCATCCTGCCCGGCATCATGTGGACCCCGATGATGGCCGGCATGGACCAGAAGATCCAGGACGCCCTGGCCGCCGCCATCCCCTTCCCGAGCCGCCTCGGCACCCCCGCCGACTACGCCTCGCTGGTGCTGGAGCTGGCCCGCAACCTCTACATCAACGGCGAATGCATAAGGCTTGATGGCGCTATTCGGCTTGCGCCTCGGTAGCGCCGGGCGCTTCGCACCGCGCTAACGCTCGGCTCGCGGAGCCTCGCTGCTTGAGCGCGTTTGCGGAATCTTCCGCAAAGGGACTTGCAGGGTTCGCCGCCCCTCCGCTATACGCCCCGCTCTCGACTGAGAGCGCGGGCGTAGCTCAGGGGTAGAGCATCACCTGGCCAAGGTGAGGGTCGGGCGTTCGAATCGCCTCGCCCGCTCCAGTCGGAACAGCAAAGGGCTCGGTCTCCGGACCGGGCCTTTTTGTTTTGGAGCCATGGCCCTCCCCAGATTGCCAAGGTGAGGGTCGGGCGTTCGAATCGCCTCGCCCGCTCCAGTCGGAACAGCAAAGGGCTCGGTCTCCGGACCGGGCCTTTTTGTTTTGGGGCATGAGCCTCACCAGCGGTGTTGAGGGACGCGGTCCGGAGGGCTACCAACGAACATGGCTCCAAGCGGTCCGCCCATCCAGCTGCTCCAGTCCGCCGTCGCCGCCTATCGCGCGGGCGACTGGGCGGTCGCGCGGGCCCGGCTCGAGGAGGCCGTGGCCGCCGGCGCCGAGGGGGACGCCGACGCCTGGGCCCTGCTGGCCGCGAGCTGCGTGCGCCTCGGCGACAATGCGGCGGCCGGGACGGCGGCGGACCGGGCGCTGGTCCTGAACGCCCGCAGCCTGCGCGGCGCCCTGGCCAAGGCGGACGTCCTCGCGGCCCGGGGCGCCCACCGCGAGGCCAATTTCTATTTCAACGCCTTCGCCAGGCTGGCGGGCGCGGCGCCGTCCCTTCCGCCGGATCTCGCCGAGGGCCTGAAACGGGCCCGCGCCGCCCAGGAGCGCATCGCCGCCGGCATGGAGACCGTGCTCGATGCGGCGCTGGAGACGGCGGGCTATGTCGCCGGAACGTCGGACCGGCGCTTCACCCACGCCCTCGACATCCTGACCGGCCGCAAACAGCCCTATCTGCAGCAGCCGCAGGCGCTCTACTATCCGGAGCTGCCCAACATCCAGTTCTATCCGCGCGAACAGTTTCCGTGGATGGACGCCGTTGAGGCGGCGACGGAGGCGATCACGGCCGAGCTGAGCGCCGTCCTCGAGGACCGCTCGGCCTTCGCGCCCTATCTCAAGACGCAGCCGGGCCTGCCGAATCGGCCGGACTATCCGCTGATCGACAGCATGGACTGGAGCAGCTGCTTCCTGTCGAAGGACGGGCGCGAGACCGCCAACGCCGCGCGCTGCCCGCGGACGATGGCGGCGCTGAAGGACGCGCCCCTGTGCCGGGTCCGGGCGCGCTCTCCGCAGATCATGTTCTCCCAGCTCAAGGCCGGGGCGCACATCCAGCCGCATACCGGCTTCGTCAATACGCGCCTGACCTGCCACCTGCCGCTGATCGTGCCGCCGGACTGCGAGTTCCGCGTCGGCAATGAGGTGCGGACGTGGGAGCGCGGCAAATGCTGGGCCTTCGACGACACTATCGAGCACGAGGCGAGGAACCGCAGCGACCGCGCCCGGGTGGTGCTGATCTTCGACATCTGGCGTCCCGAATTGAGCGAGGAGGAGCGGTCGCTGGTCGCCGCCCTGCTGGAGGCTCTGGACGCCTATGCGCCGCAGACGGTGAGCTGGGACTGATCTTCGACATTGCCCCGGCCGGGGAAATCGATCACCGTTCGGTCGGATTCCGGAGGGCGGGCGATGGGCGAGAGTAGCGCGACGGACGGACGGTTTCGGCCCGCGGAGTCCCAGCGCCTCGACGCTTTTGTCGACGCCGCCTTCGCCTTCGCGGTGTCGCTGCTGATCATCGCCGGCGGCGAGCCGCTGCGATCGTTCGACGATCTGGTCGAGGCCCTGACCCGCATCCCCGCCTTCGCAGCCGGGTTCGCCCTTATTATCCTGTTCTGGCTGGCGCATCGGGCCTGGGCCTCGCTCGGACCGAAGCGCGACGGCATGGCGATCCTGCTCAGCGTGGCCGTGGTTTTCTCGGTGCTGGTGTTCGTCTTCCCGCTCAGATTGCTGACCGAGACCGCGATGCATTTCATGTCGGGGGGCCGGCTGCCTGGCGGCGAGCTGATCGACAGTTTCGGCCAGCTGGGCTGGACCTACGCCATCTACGGCTTCGGCTTCTCGGTCCTGTCCGTGCTCTACGTCCTGCTATTCCGGCACGCGAGGCTGGACCTGTCGCCCGGAGACCCGCGCCGGGGGGCGGCGGACAGCTGGGCCCGCACCTGGATGCTGGCGGCGGCGACGGGGATTCTCTCGGGCGGGCTGGCGCTGAGCCCGCTGTTGCCGGCCGCGCCGTGGCTGCCCGGCTTCACCTACTGGCTCATGCCGCTCGGAATCTGGGGTTTCGCCCTGCTGGACCGGCGGCGCCTTCGCCCGGGCGCCGGTTCGGGCGAAAGCGGAGGCCCCGCGCTGGACGGCCCGCCGTCGGCGGTCTAGTCGCCTTGGCGGGGAAACCGGGCCGGTCCGGTTCGCCGTTTGCAGTGTATCGCCCGAACGGCGCCGCGGGGCGCCAGAACGGGACAGTCGGGGCGCATGTTTCTGGAAGGCCAGGTCAACTGGGTGTGGGTTCTGGGCGGGCTGGCGGCCGTCGGCTGGGTCGTCGGCCTGATCGGCCTGTGGCTGGCGGCGACCAACCGCTCGCGGCACGTCGACGCCTCGGGTCAGCTGGATCTGGTTCAGCGCGTCGCCGAGGAGTCCCAGAAACGGCTGTTCGAGACCCTCAACGCCATCCCCGTGGCCCTGGTCGAGACCGACCGGCAGGGCAAGTTCGTCTTCGCCAACCGGGCCGCGCACCAGCTGCTGGGCCGCCGTGACGCCGAGCTGATCGGCCTGCGCTTCCATTCCGCCACCTGGGGCATCACCTTTCCGGACGGGCGGCCGATCCCGCCCGACCTTCTGCCGAGCGCCCGGGCGCTGCGCGGCCAGACGGTGAAGGGCTTCCAGCATCTGCTGGCCAACCCCGCCGCGCGCCGCAAGATGCTGGTCTCGGTCACGGCCATGCCGATCGAGAACGAACTGGGACAGATCACCGGTTCGACCGCGGCGCTCGTCGAGACCGAGGGCCTGATCACGCCCGAACCCGTCGCCCCCGAGTGCGCGCCGCCTGATGACGGCCTGACCCGGCGGGTGTTCGACGCCGCCGCCAGCGCCCTGGTCGTGGTCGGGCCGGACGGGCGGGTGCGCGAGGCCAACCGCACGGCCCTGCTGGTGCTGGGCCGCGAGGCGGCGGAGGGCGATTTCGCCGACCTGTTCCTCGACGAGGACGAGCGGGTCGAGGGGCGGCAGTCGCTGCGCGCCGGCCTGGCCGTACCCGCCGGCGAGGCCGAGCCGATCGTGTCGCGCCGGGGCGCGGCCGAGGGCATCCGCTGGTCGATGCTGCCGCTGACCGACGCCGACGGGACCGTCGACGCCCTGTTGCTGGCCGGGGAGCGGGCCGGCCCCGCAATGAGTCGCGATGTCGGCGAGACTGCCGAAGCCGCCGCGCCCGCCGCGCCGCCGACCGCGCCGGACGCGGTGACCGACGACACCCTGCGCGCGGAAGCGGACGCCGCCCGCGCGGCCGCCGCCGAGGCGCTGGCCGCCGCGGACGCCGCGCGCCGCGAAGCCGAGGAGGCCCGCGCCGCCGCGACCCGGGTCCGCGAGGAAGCCGAGGCCGAACTGCAGGGCGGACGCCGGATGGAGAGCGTCGGCCGTCTCACCGGCGGCCTGGCCCACGATTTCAACGCCGTGCTGGGCGTCATGACCGGCGCCCTGGACATGATGCTGCGCCAGGCCGACGACCCGGCCCGGGTGCGGCGCATCGGCCAGGCCGCGCTGGCGGCGGGCCAGAAGGGCGAACTGCTGACGCGGCGGCTGACCGCCTTCTCGCAGGGCGACGACGAGCCCGTGCTGAGGGTGATGGACGCCGGCGTGCTGCTGCGCGGCATGGAGAGCCGGTTGCGCGAGCTGGCGGGGCCCGGCGTCGACCTGATGATCGAGGGTCCGGCCGACGCCGCCCCGGCGCGGCTCGATCCGGTGGCGTTCGAGGGCGCGGTCAAGGCCCTGACCCGCAACGCCGTCGAGGCCGCCGACGGACAGGGATCGGTGGCGGTGCGTCTCGAGACCCTGATGGAGGGCGGCCTGCGTCTCAGCGTCCGCGACAGCGGACCGGGCATGGACCGCGATCTCGCCGCCCGCGCCGTCGAGCCCTTCTTCACCACCCGGGAAGGCGCGGCCGGACTCGGCCTGTCGCAGGCCTACGCCTTCGCCCGTCAGTCCGGGGGGGTGCTGTCGATCGACAGCGCGCCTGGGCAGGGTGCGGAGGTGTCGATCACCCTGCCGGCCGCGGCGGCCTGACCGTCCGCCCGCTGGCGTCGAGCGCCCGGCGGTGTAGAATGGTTAACAGGCCGTGGGAGGGTCGATCATGAAGCTTTTGCGTCTCGTCGTGGTTCTGGCCGTTCTCGCCTATGCCGGCTGGCTGGCCTGGCCTTTCGTGTCTCCGTTCTTCGAGGGCGCCGGGCCCGAGGCGGCCGCGCTGCGCGCCGGGGCGGAAGCCCAGGGCGGCGGCGAGCTGTTCGGCTTCCTGCCGGCCTGGGCCCTGTGGGCCGGGGCGATCGGCCTGTATGTGATCTCCGCCCTGATGCTGGGTTCCGGCAATTCGAAGTCGGCCATCGCCTATTTCCTCGCCTTCGCAGCCGACGCCGTCCTGCGGCTGGCGCTCGACCAGCGCGGCGGAGACGCCGCCCGTTCGGGGCCGGCCGCCATGTCGGCGCCCGAGGCGGCCGGCAGCCTGCCGATGGACCCGATCTGGCTGACGCTGGGCGCGCTGGTGGTCCTCGGCCTGTTGGTCATGGTCGCCGGGCGTCGTATCCGCCGGGCGCGGACGCCGGGCCAGTTCGCCTACTAGACCGCGGCGGAGCGCCTATATCCGCCGGGACGGTTGACGCGCACCCGCGCGCCGCTAGGTTCCGCGCGCTCCCCTGCGCCCAAAGAAATGAGAGACCCCATGGCCGAAGCCGCTTCCTATGACGTCGTCATCATCGGCGGCGGGCCGGGCGGCTACAACGCCGCCATCCGGGCCGGGCAGCTGGGGCTGAAGGCCGCCTGCGTCGAGATGCGCGAGACCTT
>JBGTSL010000038.1:0-9887 GCA_041940325.1 Brevundimonas sp. | reverse complement strand
GGAAGGGAATTATCCGGAATCGGAAGATTTGTCCATCAACATAACTTCGGACAAAAAAGTTAGAAAAACCATCAACTTAAGAATACCATCCTGGTGCAGCTCGCCCAAGGTGAGCATTAATGGAAAAGCATTGGAGGCAACACCGGGCACCTATCTTAAAATATCCCGTAGATGGTCTCAGGGAGACCAAATAGATATTACTTTTCCTATGGAAACCCAATGGGTCAAAAGAGAAAATCATAGCAACTATGTTACTTCTCGATTGCCTGGCGGCGAAATCATGTCGAGCAGTTCGACCTGCGTCTCCGCCAGACCGCTCGGACGAGTGGCAGACCCCGGCTCTCTCCATCATCAGCTACATGCGCCGCAACCATAACCTTCTGATCGGCGAGACGACCGCCGAGCGCATCAAGAAGGACATCGGCACCGCCCGTATCCCGGCCGACGGCGAAGGCCTGTCGATCGACGTCAAGGGCCGCGACCTGATGCAGGGCGTGCCGCGCGAGGTCCGCATCTCCGAGCGCCAGGCCGCCGAGGCGCTCGCCGAGCCGGTCACCCAGATCGTCGAGGCCGTGAAGGTCGCGCTGGAAGCGACCCCGCCCGAACTGGCCGCCGACATCGCCGACAAGGGCATCATGCTGACCGGCGGCGGGGCCCTGCTGCGCGGTCTGGACGCCGAGATTCGCGACCACACCGGCCTGCCGGTCTCGGTCGCCGACGATCCGCTGTCCTGCGTCGCCATCGGTTGCGGCCGCGTGCTCGAGCACCCGCGCTGGATGAAGGGCGTCCTCGACTCGGCCCTTTAAGGCTCAGTCCCACTTCAGGCCTCAAATCCCTGTCATCGTTGACGAGATTGGGGTTGCAGCGGTTTCCAAACGGCCCGGATTTTGCGATAGGCTGGGCAGATCGGCGGGGGGCGTCCCGCTGATTCCCTTTTTCTGAGGAAGGCGCGCCGTGGCGTTTCGCGACGGACCGTTCGAAAACATCAAGGTGCCGCTGGTCTGGACCGCGGCGGTCACGGTCGTGGTCGCCGCCGTCGGCTGCGTCCTGCTGCTGATCAGCGACGCCCGGGCCCAGAGTTCGCCCTACCAGCCGGTGCGCGCCGGGGTCGAGACCGTGGCCGGTCCGGTCGGCGGCGTCTTCGCGGCGCCAGTCCGCTGGTTCGGCCACGCCTCGGACTACGTCGGCGGCTATTTCTTCGCCGTCTCCGAGAACCGCCGCCTCAAGCGCGAACTGGCCGAGCTGCAGCCGTGGCGCGACCAGGCCATCGCTCTCAAGAACGTCAACGCCCGCTACGAGGCCATGCTCGGCATCCGGCCCGAGCCTCCGGTCGAGATGCGCACCGCCCGTTCGATCACCGACACCCGCGGTCCGTTCTCCAAGGCCCGACTGCTCGATGTCGGCGCGGCCCGCGGGGTCAAGGTCGGCAATCCGGTGATCAACGAGCACGGCCTCGTCGGCCGGGTGGTCGGAACCGCGCCCAACGTCAGCCGCATGCTGCTGCTCACCGACGTGGCCAGCCGCACGCCGGTGCTGATCGACCGCACCGACGCCCGCGCCCTGCTGACCGGGGACGGTTCGGGCAATCCGCGGCTGGAGTTCGTCCGCGGGGTCGGCTCGGTCCAGGCCGGCGACCGCATCCTGTCCTCCGGCGACGGCGGCGGCTTTCCCCGCGGCGTGCCGATCGGCGTGGCGGCGAAGGGCATCGACGGCTCGTGGCGGGTCAAGCTGTTCAGCGACCGCGGGGCCATCGACTACGTCCGCGTCATGCTGTTCGAGGACTTCGGCCAGCTGATCGATCCCGACGCCCTCAACGCCCCGCCGCTGGCCGCCCTCGACACCTTGCCGGAGGCCACGCCGGCCCAGGCCACCGCCATCACCGACTCGGCCGCCCGCCGCGACGCCGCCCGTCCTCCCGCCGCGGGAGGGACCGAATGAGACGTCCCGTCGCGGTCCGCGTCGTCGGCCCGATGCAGTGGATCGTCTATCCGGCGCTGATCGCCCTCGCGGCCACCATCGTCCTGCAGACCCCCGTCGAGCTGTTCGGCCTGCATCTGCCGGAGCCGGTCATTCCCATGGTGCTGGCCTTCGCCTGGCCGCTGATCCGCCCTTCGGTGCTGGCGCCCCTCGTTCTGGCCGCCCTCGGCCTGCTGCTCGACGTCCTGACCTGGGGACCGCTCGGCCTCTGGGGGCTGACCTTCCTGGTCATTTACAGCGTCGTTCTCGCCTCGCGCAGTTTCCTCGCGGGGCAGGATACGGCGGTGCTGTTCGTCTGGTACGCGGCCTGCTGCGCCCTGGCCTTCGTGCTGGCGTATGTGGTCATGGCCTTCATCGCCGGCACTCCGGCCAGCCTGATCGCCGTCTTCCTCCAGGTCCTGCCGACCCTGCTGCTGTTCCCCTTCGCGCATCGCCTGATCGAGCGCTTCGAGGACGGCGACGTGAGGTTCCGGTGACCCTGCTTCGCCGAGGCTACGCAGGATGGGTCCGACGGCGGCCCGTCACGGGGACGAAGTCCTCCGAAGCGCCCGCAGGGAGCGCAGGAGGATGAGTTCGGAACCGTCCATCTTCTTCTCTGACACCAACGAGCGGCAGGGTTCCTTCCTGCGCCGCACCTTCGTCATGGGCGCGATCACCGCCGCCGGCGGCCTCGCCCTGACCGGTCGGCTGGCCCAGCTGCAGGTCGTGCAGGCGGGCGAATACGCCACCCTGGCCACCAACAACCAGTTCAACTTCCGCCTCGTACCGCCGCCGCGCGGCCGCATCCTCGACCGCAACGGCGTGGTCATCGCCGGCAACCGGCCCAGCTTCCGTGTGCTGGTGGTTCGCGACGAGACCAAGGACCTTGACCAGACTCTCGACCTGCTCGGCCGCCTGCTGCCCGACACCATGGACCGGCGCCGCTCGATCATCCGCGACGTCAACGCCGCGCCGCGCTTCTCGCCGGTGCCGGTGAAGAGCGACCTGACCTGGGAGGAGTTCGCCCGGGTCAATCTCTACGCCAACGAGCTGCCCGGCGTGATGGCCGACATGAACGAGGCGCGCTTCTACCCGTTCGGCGGCTCCTTCGCCCATGTCATCGGCTATGTCGCCAAGCCCAACGACCGCGACATCAAGACCATCGAGGAGCGTGGCGAGAAGGTCCCGGAAATCCTCTACAATCCCGGCTTCCGCATCGGCCGGCAGGGGGTGGAGAAGGCCTTCGACACCGATCTGCGCGGCGAGGCCGGCGGCAACCGCGTCGAGGTCGACGCCCGCGGCCGGGTCGTGGCCGAGGACATCGGCGGCTCGAAGCCGCCGGTGCCGGGCAAGGACGTGGTCCTGACCCTCGACGCCGACGTGCAGAACCGCGCCCTGGAGGTCTATGGCGAGGAGTCGGGCGGCTGCGTGGTCATGGATGTGCGCAACGGCGACATCCTGTGCATGGTCTCGGCGCCGTCGTTCGATCCCAACCTGTTCGTCGGCGGCGTGCCGTCCCGCATCTATCGCGCCCTGGCCGACTACGAGCGCAAGCCGCTGCTCGACAAGGCCATCTACGGCACCTTCCCGCCGGGTTCGACCTTCAAGATGACCTCGGCGCTCGCCTTCCTCGACGCCGGCATCGACCCGAAGGAGCGGGTCGTCTGCACGGGCGGCTATCGCTACGGAGCCCGCACCTTCCGTTGCTGGAAACGCGGCGGCCACGGCGCGATGGACATGCACAACGCCATCAAGAACTCGTGCGACACCTACTTCTACCACCTGTGCAACCGCGCCGGGGTGGACCGCATCGCCCGCACCGCCGAAAAGCTCGGCTTCGGCCAGGCCTATGAAATCGGCATCGCCGGCCAGTCCAGCGGCATTGTGCCGTCGACGACGTGGAAGCGCGAGTACACCGCGGCCACCAGCTGGGACGACGATCCGACCTGGTATCCGGGCGAGACCCTGTCGGTGGCGATCGGGCAGGGGGCCCTGGCGGTCAACGCCCTTCAGCTGGCGGTGATGACGAGCCGCATCGCCAATGGACGGAAGGCGGTGCAGCCGCGCCTCGTCAAGGCGGTAGGCGGAGAGCGGCGGGATACGGACCCGGCGTTCGCCGACCTGCCGTTCAGCAAGGAACATCTCGACATCGTGCGCGGCGGCATGGCGGCCGTGGCCAACGACGTCACCGGCACCGCCTACCGCGCCTCCCAGCTCGGCCTTGGCGACATCCAGATGGCCGGCAAGACGGGCACGGCCCAGTCGCGCGACTACGGTTCGGGCTCGCGCGGTCCGCGCGACGCGGTGTGGACACGGCGCGACCACGCCCTGTTCGTCGCCTTCGCGCCCCACGACGCGCCCCGCTACGCCATCGCCCTGATCATCCAGCACGCGCCGTCCGGCGGCTCGGCCGACGCCGCGCCGCGCGCCCGCGAGATCATGAAGACCGTCCTGCTCAAGGATCCCGACATGCGCGCCCGCATCGAACGGCCGCTGCCGCCCGAGGCCGAGGGGCCCGTCGGCGCCGATGAAGGCGAGGCCGGCGCCGCGCCGGGCGGCGAGGTCACCGGCGCCGAGGCCGCCGAGGTCGCGCCGCCGCCGACCGCCCCCCGGCCGGCCCCCACCGCCACCTCCGGGCCGCGCCCCTATCTGTCGGAGCCGCCGCAATGACCGCCTCGGCCCTGACCCGTCCCGGCGAGCGCGACCGGCTGACGACCAAGATCAGCGAGCTCGACTGGCGCATCGTCGGCCTGCTCTGCGTGATCGCCGGCGTTGGCGCGGCCATGCTCTATTCGATCGCCGGCGGCCAGTGGCAGCCGTGGGCGGCCGACCATCTGATCCGCTTCGGGGCCATGCTGGTCGTCATGCTGGGTCTGGCCATGGTGCACCCGAAATGGTGGTTCCGCGGGGCCTATCCGCTCTACGCCCTCCTGCTGATCATGGTGCTGATGATCGAGTTCACCCCGCTCGGCTATGTGGCCGGCGGCGCCCGCAACTGGCTCAACCTCGGCGTCATTCGGGTCCAGCCGGCCGAGTTCATGAAGCTGGGCCTGGTCCTTGCCCTGGCCCGCTGGTACCACAACCACTCGGCCCAGGAGGCCCGCTGGTCGTGGAAACTTCTGATCCCGGCCGGGATGATCGGCGTGCCCTTCCTGCTGGTCGCCAAACAGCCCGACCTCGGTTCGGCCATGATCATCGGCCTGACCGGCGGGGCCATCATGTTCCTTGCGGGTCTCAGCTGGCGGGTGATCGCGGCCGGGGCCGCCGCCGCCGCCGCCGCCATCCCGCCGTTCGTGATGTTCGTCATGCACGACTACCAGCGCAACCGGGTGCTGACCTTCCTCAATCCCGAGGCCGATCCATCGGGGACGGGCTACAATATCATCCAGTCCAAGATCGCCCTCGGCTCCGGCGGCGTGCTGGGCAAGGGCTACGGCCTGGGCAGCCAGAGCCAGCTGGAATTCCTGCCCGAGCGCCACACCGACTTCATCTTCTCCACCGTGGCCGAGGAGTTCGGCTTCATCGGCTCGTTCGGCCTGCTGGCCTGCTACGTCGGCGTCATCCTGATCGCCCTCCGCATCGCCTCGCTGGCGCACAGCCATTTCGGCCGTATCGCCGCGGCCGGCATGACCGCCTTCTTCGCCCTGTTCGTGCTGATCAACGGGGCCATGGTCATGGGTCTGGCGCCCGTCGTCGGGGTGCCGATGCCGCTGCTGTCCTACGGCGGATCCTCTATGATGACGGTGATGATCGGCTTCGGCCTGGTGCTCTCCACCCGCGTCCACCGCTACGCCGAACTGCCCAAGGGGCAGGGCCTGTTCTGATCGGGCGCCTCGCGCGTTAGGGTCGGGCATGACCCAGGCCAGACCCGATTCCGCCCCGCCGAAATTCGTCCCCGACTGGGGCGACGAACCCTGTCCCCAGCCCATGCTGCCCGCGGCGTCTCCGGAACAGGCCGCCGCCCTGACCCACGGCGTGCGCATGCGGGAAAACCCGGCGGAATGGGCCTTCGTGCGCCTGTCCAAGCTGATCGAGGACTTCGAGAAAGGGCTCGACAAGGACGAGGAGATCGCCGCCCACCTTGTCGCCGGTCCCGGTGACGCCACCATGCAGATCGAGGACGTCGGTTTCTGGGGGCCCGACTTCATCCTCTTCACCGGCAAGAATATCGACGGCCGTCCGGTGCGGTTGATCCAGCACTACGCCCAGATCAACGTCCTGCTGAACGCCCGCAAGAAGCCCGAGGAACGCCCCGCCCGCCGCATCGGCTTCCAGCTCTCGGAATTGGTCGAGAAGACCAACCCGAAGTAGGCGTCAGGCTGCGGGCAGCGGGGAAAGTTGTTCTGTGGCCGCTGCCGGTCGACCAATTCCTGCTGCCTGCCGCCTACAGCGCCGCCGCCCAGTCCGTCGCCCGGATCAGGCTGTCGACGATGCCCGGCTCGGTCGAGGCGTGGCCGGCGTCCCCGACCACGTCCAGCTTCGCTTCCGGCCAGGCCCTGTGCAGCGCCCAGGCCCCCGACATCGGCGTCACCACGTCGAACCGGCCCTGGGCGATCCAGCAAGGGATGTGGCGGATCCGGCCGATGTTCTTCAGCAGCCAGCCCTCCTCGGGGAAGAAGCCGCCGTTGGTGAAATACCAGTTCTCGATGCGGGCGAAGGCCACGGCGAACTCCGGCTCGGCGAACTTGTCGGGCTTGGCCTCCGGGCCCTGCACGCTGACCGTCTCGCCCTCCCAGCTCGACCAGGCCACGGCGCAGCGCTCCCGCTCCGCCTTGTCGTCACCGATCAGCCGCTTGTAGTAGGCCCCCATCAGGTCGTGGCGCTCCTTTTCGGGGATGGGGGCGATGAACCGCTCCCAGGCGTCGGGGAACAGGTGCGACGCCCCTTCCTGGTAGAACCAGCGCAGCTCGCCCCGGGTCAGCAGGAAGATGCCGCGCAGCACCAGCGCCGCCGTCCGCTCGGGATGGGTGATGGCGTAGGCCATCGACAGGGTCGAACCCCAGCTGCCGCCGAACACCACCCATTTTTCGATGCCCAGCAGCTCGCGCAGGCGCTCGATGTCCTCGATCAGCGCCCATGTGGTGTTGTCCTCCAGCGAGGCGTTGGGCCGGCTCTTGCCGCAGCCGCGCTGATCGAACAGCACGATGCGGTATTTCGACGGGTCGAAATAGCGCCGCATGCCCGGATTGACCGCCCCGCCGGGACCCCCGTGCAGCACCACCACCGGCAGGCCCTGCGGGTTGCCGCACTCCTCGTAATAGATCTCGTGCACGCCGTCGGTGGCCATGAAGCCGGTGGCGTAGGGCTCGATCTCGGGAAACAGGTCGCGACGGGACGTCTCGGGCACGGGGAAGGCCATACGGGTACTCGGTCTCTCTTCGTGGCTGTCAGGCGGGGGGAGTTTGTGTCCGCAATGCGGCAAACAGCAGCAAAAGCCAACCCGCGATCATCAGCGCGCCGCCGATCGGGGCGACGGCGCCCATGGCCGAAAGGCTCAGCAGGGCGACGGCGCACAGGGCCAGCGAGAAGACCAGGCCGCCCGCGCCGGCCAGCCAGCCCGCCGCCGCGATCAGCCGGGCCCGGCCCGGCCAGACCGCGCAGACGAGGGCGACGACCGCGTGGACCAGCTGATAGTGGGCGCCGGTGGTCAGCAGCGACTTGATCTGCGGTCCCGCGCCATGGGCCGCGAAGGCGCCCAGCGCCACGGCCAGCGCGCCGTTCAGCGCGGCGAAGGCCGTCAGACTGCGATCGACTGTCATGAAGCGAACGCTAGCCGACATAATCCGGCGCGTCTGCTATGCGCCCGCCATGACCGCCGCCCCGCGCATGGCTTTGCAGTATGTGTTGCTCTTCGGCGCCACCGGCGTGTCGCTTCCGTTTGCAGGCCTGTGGATGCGCTCGCAGGGGTTGAGCGGAGCCGAGATCGGGACCCTGCTGGCCGCGCCGATGCTGGCCCGAATCGTCACCGGGCCGCTGCTGGCGGTCTGGGCCGACGGATTTCGGCGGCGGCGCACGCCGATCGCCCTGATGGGGCTGGTCATGGCGGCGGGCTACGGGATCGCAGGCCTGACGGACCTCCATCTGCTCCGGGCCGTCGGCTGGTTCGTCGGCGCGACCGCCATGGGCGTGCTGGTGCCGCTGAGCGACGTCATGACCCTCAGGCTGGCCGGGCGGCTCGGATTCAGCTTCTCCCTGCCGCGCGGCGCCGGTTCCGCCGCCTTCGTGGTCGCCAATGTCGGCATGGGCGCCCTGTTGCTGCGCTGGCCTGTGGACAGTGTGATCGTCTGGCTCGTCGCGGCCTCCCTGGGCCTCGCCGCCGTCGCCGCCTTCGTCCTGCCCCCCGAGCGGGTCTCGGATGGCGTCGCCGTGCCCGGGCTGGAACGGTTCCGCGGCCTCGGCCGGCTGCTCGCCGACCCGATGTTCATGACCGCCATCTTCGCGATCGGCGCGGTGCAGGGCGCCCACGCCTTCCAGTACGGCTTCTCGGCCCTGTTGTGGAAAGCCCAGGGGATAAGCGAGGCGGTGACGGGCCAGCTCTGGGCCTTCGGCGTCATCGTCGAGATCGCCCTGATGTGGTTGTTCGAGCCGTGGCGCCGCCGGGCCGGCATCGGTCCGTGGAGCCTGCTGATGGTCGGCTCGGCCGCCGCCGTGCTGCGCTGGAGCCTGATGGCCCTGGCCCCGCCGCTGTGGCTGCTGTGGCCCTTGCAGGCGCTGCACGCCCTGACCTTCGCCGCCACCTTCCTCGCCGGGTTGCAGATCGTCGAGCGGCTGTCGCCTCCCGACAGCCACACGGCCGCCCAGACCCTGAGCTCCGTGCTGTCGGCGGGCGTGCTGATCGGTCTCGCCACCGCGGCGTCCGGCCCGCTCTACGACCGCTTCGGCGCCGGCGGCTACTGGGCCATGGCGGCGATGGCCGCGGCCGGGCTGCTCGCCGCCATTCCGCTCCGGCGCAGGTTGGCGGCCTGAGTCAGGACAGGTCGCCGATGGCGGCGTCCAGCAGCATGAAGGCCCGGCCGCCGTCCGAGGTCAGCCGGCCCAGCACGCCCGGACCGTCTCCGGCCGAGGCCTGCGCCGACAGGTCCTGCGAGAAACTGCGCACATAGGCCTCGGCGTCGGCGCGCAGATCGGGATCGGTCAGCACCCGGCGCGAAACGCTGCGCACCGCCGCCGGCGCGACGCGGCGCACGATCTGGCGGGCGCGGTCGGGGTCGCCGCCGGTCACGGCCTGCGCGGCCTCCTCGACGCGAGAACGGGGCAGCAGGGCGTTGGGATCGACTCCCATCCGCCGGATGGCGGCCGTGATCCGCTCGCCCAGGGCCTCGCTGTCGGCGGCCGGCATGACCGGCGTGTCGAGGTCCAGCGGCGCCTCGCCGGGCGCGATGGGGCGCAGGGGCTGAGGCGTATAGCGGCTGTCGGGAATGACCCGCACCGGGTTGCGAAGATAAAGGGCGCGCGCCTGCTGCGGGATGTCTGTCGCGGGGAAATGGTGGTTCAGGAAGGAGCCGGACCCATCGGCGCGGCTTTCGGCCACGACCTGACCCGCCTCGTCGTCCTGGAAGCGATAGATCATCACCCGGTCGAAACCGGTCAGGCGACGGAACGCGTCCGCCGCCCGCTCGCACACCGTCTGGATCGTCACCGCCCGTTCCAGCGCGGCGCCGGCGGCGTCCAGACTGGCGATCAGATCGACGCCGAGACGGGCCTGCTGTGAGCTCTGCTCGACCTCGATGATCATCAGATCGTTGATCGCGCCAGCGGTCGTGCCCGGCGCGCGGTGCACGACGACATCGTATTCCAGGCGATTGGTCGCACGCCAGCGACAGGCGAAGCCGGCCTCCTGATGCGCAGCCATGGCGCGCACGGCCCGGTCGGCGACGTCGCCCAGCACGTCGGCGATGGTGCGGTCGATCCAGACCTTGCGGCCGGTCAGT
>JBGTSL010000037.1:0-9922 GCA_041940325.1 Brevundimonas sp. | reverse complement strand
GCAGGTCAAGTTGCTGCGCGCGCTGCAGGAGGGGGAGATCGACCCGGTCGGATCGAAGCGGTCGGTCAAGGTCGATGTGCGCATCGTCTCGGCCACCAACCGCGACCTGGCGGAGCAGGTACGCGACGGGCGGTTCCGCGAGGACCTGTTCTACCGGCTCAACGTCTTCCCGA
This sequence comes from Brevundimonas sp., assembly GCA_041940325.1. Taxonomy (GTDB): domain Bacteria; phylum Pseudomonadota; class Alphaproteobacteria; order Caulobacterales; family Caulobacteraceae; genus Brevundimonas. Next base: position 9,749 of record JBGTSL010000037.1, on the reverse strand, counting down.
TCGAGGCCCCGGCCCTGCGCGAACGCCGAGAGGACATCCCGGCCCTGGTCGAGCATTTCGTGGCCCGCTTCAATGTCGAGGAAGGCAAGCGCGTCGCCGGCTGCGCGGCGGAAACGCTGGCCCTGCTGTCGGCCTTCGACTGGCCCGGCAACGTCCGCCAGCTGGAGAACGCCGTCTATCGCGCCATCGTGCTGTCGGACTCGCCGTTCCTTCAGCCGCATGACTTCCCCGCCATTTCCGGGATCGCCGCCCCCTTCCCGCTCCCGGAACACGGCGAGACCGGCGCCGCGGCGACTGAGTCGCATGCGGGACCATCCGCCCTCGACCTGCCCCCCCTGCCGGACACGCCGATTCGCATCCTCGACGAGCGCGGGCACCTGCGTACGCTGGAGGAGATCGAGCGCGATCTGATCCAGCACGCCATCGAGGTCTACGCCGGCCATATGTCCGAGATCGCACGCCGTCTCGGCATCGGCCGGTCGACCCTCTATCGCAAGGTCCGCGAGCAGGGCCTCGAGGGCGTGTTGAAGGAAGCGGGCTGACGTCGCCGCGAGACCGCCGCCGGAAAGCCGCCAACCTGAACGAAAGTTCATTGACGGCCGTCGGAAAAGGTGTGTCACACGGAAGGAGCCGCAACTTCCGGTTTCGTCGCTGAAACACGACGGAAATGCCGGTGCGGCACGTTCAACGCGTTGTCTCTCCCCGTTCCGGAACGTCGTATGCTCCTCGTGACCACCGCCCTGTCCGGCCTGATGGCCGGCGCGATCCAGACCGCGCCGACTCCGCCCGCCACGCCAACGCGACAGGAGACGCCGCAGCAGCAGCCGCAGGCAGCCCAGGAACCGGCGCCCGCGCCGCCAGCCGCCACGGCGGGAGACACCGAAGGCGCGGTCGACCTCGGCACGGTCAACGTTTCCAGCGCGCGGCCGCGCGGCAGCGTCGACAGCGACATCCCGCCGGACCTCACGCTCAGCGCGGAGGATATCCGGTCCTACGGCGCCTCCAGCATTTCCGAGCTGTTGACCTATCTGGAGCCGGTGACCCGCAGTTCGCGCGGATCGGGCGGCCAGCCGGTCATGCTGGTCAACGGCCGGCGCATCTCGGGCTTCCGCGAAATCCAGGGCATTCCGCCCGAGGCCATCGAGCGGGTCGACATTCTCCCGGAAGAAGTCGCGCTCGAATACGGCTACCGGGCCGACCAGCGCGTGGTGAATTTCGTGCTGAAGGACAATTTCCGTTCGATCACGGCCGAGGTGGAGGGCCGCGTGCCGACCGCCGGGGGGCGCACCGTCAACGAGATCGACACCAATCTGCTGCGCATCGCCGGGCCGCAACGCTGGTCGATGGAACTGGAGTACGAGCGCGCCACGCCGCTGTTCGAGAGCGAGCGCGACCTGGTCCGCGATCCCGGGTCCACGCCGTACGATCTGATCGGCAATGTCTCCGGCCTGCCCTTCGGCGACGAGATCGACCCGGGGCTGTCGGGCCAGGTCGGGGAGACCGCGACCGTCGCGCCGGTCCCGACCGCCGGCTTCACCCTGAACGACTTCGCGTCGGCCTATGGCGATCCTCGCACCGGCGATCTGGGAGCCTACCGCACCCTGATGTCCGCTTCGGAGACCGCGTCGGTCGGCGGCGCCTTCAAGACCGACCTCAACGGCGACACCGCGATCACCATCAGCGCGAGCCTGGAGGACCAGAGCAGCCGCAGCTTCAACGGCCTTCCCGGGATCGTGCTGACCTTGCCCGACGGGAATCCGTTCTCGCCCTTCTCCGACGACGTGCTGGTCTACCGCTATCTGGACGACGCCGCGGCCCTGCAGCGCCAGACGGACACCCTGACCAGCGAAGCCGGCTTCCTGCTGGACGGCTTCCTCGGCGAGGACTGGCGCTGGACCTTCAACGGCGAATTCACGCGCAACGAGACCGACACCGTGACGGGCCGCGGCTATGGCGCCGCCCCCTTCCAGGCCCGACTGAACGCCGGCGACGCCGCCGCGAATCCGTTCGGCGTGCTGGCCCCCGCCGACTTCGCACCGATCGCCAATGACACCGCCCGCTCCGTGTCGCAGCGGCTCGACACCGAGTTCGTAATGACCGGCGACCTGTGGCAGCTTCCCGCCGGCGGCGTTTCGACGACTTTCAAGGTCGGCGCCGACAGCCTGTCCCTCGACTCGACCAGCACCCGCGGCGGCGTCACCACCGAACGGAAACAGTCGCGCGACCGGATCAGCGGCCTGACGAATATGACCTTCCCGATCGCCAGCCGGCGGTCTGAGGTTCTGCCCCTGCTCGGCGACCTTTCGGTCAGCCTCAACGCCGGCTTCGAGGACCTGTCCGATTTCGGCGGGCTGTCGATCTTCGGCGCGACGGTCAATTGGTCCCCGATCGAGAAACTGTCCTTCCTCGCCAGCTACACCGACGAGGAAGGCTCGCCGAGCATCAGCCAGCTCAACAACCCGCTGATCTCGACACCGAATGTTCCCGTCTTTGACTTCGCCGCGGGTCCGAACGGGGAAACTGTGCTGATTACCCGGATTGACGGCGGCAACCCCGACCTCGACCCCGAGACCCGGCGCATCTGGAAGGCCGGGATTACGCTGCAGCCGTTCACCGATGAAGACCTTCGGATCAATTCGACGTGGACACGAACCACCATTGAAGATTCGATCAACAGCTTCCCGACCATCACCTCGGAGCTGGAAGCCGCCCTGCCTGGCCGCTTCAACCGCGAGCCGCCCACCATTGACTATCCCGCCGGCCGACTGATCTCGATCGACGCCCGTCCGCTGAACTTCGCCCTGGCCGAGCGCGAGGACATCCGCACCGGCTTCAACTTCTCCAAGGCGTTCGGGACTCCGACGCCGCAGCCGGAAGGCGGCGCCGGCCAGCGCGCCCCCGGCGGCGGGCCGGTGGTCGTTCGCGGCCCTGGCGGCGGCGATGGGCCCCGCGGCGGCCGCCGCGAAGGCGGCGGCGGGCCGGTCATGCGCGTCGCCGGCGGCGGTCGGGGCCGGGGCGGCATGCAGCCGGGCCAGGGCCGCTTCATGCTCTCCCTCTACCATACCTACCGGTTGCAGGATGAAATCCTCATCGCGGACGGCCTTCCGGTTCTCGACCTGCTGGACGGAGCCGCCACCTCGGGCCGCGGCGGCAGTCCGCGTCATGAGCTCCAGGGCAATCTGGGCGTGTTCAAGGACGGCATGGGCGCCTTCCTCCGCGCCAACTGGACCGACAGCACCCGTATCGACGGGGGGACCGGTCCCGACCTGAATTTCTCCGGCCGGACCACCGTCAACCTGAACCTGTTCGTCGATCTCGGCGCCCGGACATCCTGGGTCGAACGCTATTCGTGGCTGAAGGGGGCGCGCCTGCAGCTGGGGATCAACAACCTGTTCGACAGCCGCACCGAAGTGACCAGCAGCGCCGGCGACACGCCGCTGAACTACCAGCCTGACTACCTCGATCCCGAGGGCCGCAGCATCAGCCTGTCGCTGCGCAAGATCCTCTTCTGATCAACCGTCCGACGGCCTGGGGGCCTTGCGCCCCCAACGCTGCCTGGGCTCCTCGCCCTTCGCCTTGGCGGTGATCTCCTTGAGCTTGCGGCCCTGCATCGACGACAGGGCCTGACCGGGCGCGCCCAGTTCGGGATCGCCGAAGGCGCGGCCGTGGGTCTTGACCCGCTCCGATACGGAGTCGAGGAACTCGCCCTCCCATTCGGACAGGGAGACGCCGGCCTTGTCGGCGGCCCGCCTGGCGCGCCTGAGGGCGTTGAGGGCGGCGCGCTGGGCCGCCTTGCGTTCAGCCTCGAACGGACTGGAAGGCGGCTTCTTCGAACCGCCCTTTCCCCCGCCGAAGCCGGTTCGCTTCAGGGTCAGATCTCGCCGAGGGCGGACATGTAGAGGTCGAGGATGGCGTCCTCTTCCTGGCGCTTGGCCTTGTCCTGCTTGCGGATGCGGATGACCTTGCGGAGGATTTTGACGTCGTAGCCTTCGCCCTTGGCCTCGGCGAAGACCTCCTTCATGTCGGCCATCACCGCCTGCTTGTCCTCTTCCAGACGCTCCAGCCGCTCGATGATGGTGCGCAGCCGGCCCTGGGCCGTGGCGGTCAGGACGTCGGGGGACGAATCGAAGGCGGCGTCATCGGCCATGGCAAGAACTCCGGAAAGACAGGTCGACGCTAATCACGTCGCATCGCCCGACTCAACGCCGGGCGCGAAAAAGGCTGCGGACAAGTCCGCAGCCTCGAAACGTTCGGCCGCGCCGGAACCGGCGCGAAGGCGCTTAGCCCTGTTTGGCCTTGAAGCGCGGGTCCGTCTTGTTGATCACATAGACGATGCCCTTGCGGCGCACGACCTTGCAGTCGCGGTGGCGACCCTTGAGCGACTTGAGCGAGCTGCGGACCTTCATGGTCGTAATCCTTGGAGCGCTACCCTTCGCCCCGCGGCGGCCCAGTGCTTGAGCGCGTCTCGAGGCGAAGCAAACAGAAAAGCCGCGAGGCGGACCTGCGGCGGAGCGGTGCGTATAGAGAGGCTTGTGCGCCGCGTCAACCAGACGGGCAGGCGATTCCGGCGAACGTTTGGAGAGTCGGGAGTGGAGGCCTGGCCTCCGGGTCGAACGGAGGGTCTTCGGGCTTGCATGCCCGACGCGTAGCCCCTCCGCCACCAGGCCGTATCGGTCTCAGGGAGCGCCCGACCCATGCGCCCAAAGCGGTCGTCGCGTCACGGAGATTGAGGGTTAACGACGCCGAACGGGGAATTGACGGCAACGCTTTCTCCATCCAGGCGCTGTAGGCGTCGCAGGAGACTCGCGGACTTGTTATGAGGCTCGGGCGCACCGGGGAGACTAGCTTGCAGATCATGCGTTTCAGCCTTCGCCTCATCCTCGTCGGAACCGTCGCCGCCTGCGCGCCCATGCTGCCGGATCCGCCGCCCATCGCGGCCCCCGCGCCGGCCCCGGTCCAGCCCGCGCCGACCCCGACGCCCGTCCCGGCGCCCGTCGCCCCGGCGCCGGACCAGGCCGGCTTCGACGGCTGGAAAGAAGGCTTCCTTGCCCGCCACGGCGGGGCGCGTCGCGCCGCCTACGAGCGCGAACTGGCCGGGCTGGAGCCCGATCCGTCGGTCATCCGTCTCGACCGCAACCAGCCGGAATTCAGCCGTCCGGCCGGGGCCTATATCCAGAACGCCGTCACCACGACCCGCATCGCCCAGGCCCGCCAGCGCACCGACAGGGTGCCCTGGTCGGTAGTCCAGCGCTACGGCGTGCCGTCCGAGATTCTCGTGGCCATCTGGGCGCAGGAGTCCGCCTTCGGCCAGGTCCAGGGCGATCACGACGTGATCCGCTCGCTGGCGACCCTGGCCTGGGACGGCCGCCGGCGCGACTGGGCCGAGGCCCAGCTGAAGGACGCGCTGGACATCGTCGTCGATGACCGCCGCTCGCGCGCCGGGCTGAAGGGGAGCTGGGCCGGGGCCATGGGCCAGACCCAGTTCATGCCGGACAATTATCTGCGCCTCGGCGTCGACCAGAACGATGACGGCAAGGTCGACATCTGGGGTTCGGACGCCGACGCCCTCGCCTCGGCCGCGAACCTGCTGGCCCAGGCCGGCTGGAAGCGCGGCCAGACCTGGGGTTACGAGGTCCGGCTGCCGGCGAATTTCGACTATTCGGAAGCCGAGGGGCCGCGCCATCCGTGGTCGTATTGGGCGGCCAGGGGCGTGACCCTGGCCCACGGCGGGTCCCCCAACGCCGCCGAGGCCCGCGAGGAGGCGACCATCCTGCTGCCGCAGGGCGCCCGGGGGCCCGCCTTTCTGGCCCTGCCGAACCACTATGTGATCCGGCGTTACAACAATTCGGTCAGCTACGCCCTGGCCATCGGCCTGACGGCGGACGGCGTCCAGGGACGGCCGGGGCTTGTGGGCGAATGGCCGAACGACGGCCCCCTGTCGCGCGACCAGCGCATGGGGGCGCAGCGGGCGCTGACGGCCATGGGCTTCGACACCCAGGGCATCGACGGGGTGATCGGCGCCAATACGCGGGCCGCCCTGCGCCGTTGGCAGTTGGCGAACGGTCGGCTGGCGGACGGCTATCTGACCGCCGAACTGGCCGACGAACTGATCCGCCGGGCGGGTTAGGCGGCTTCCGCGGCGCCCGGCCCGGGGCCTGGGCCGGCCAGTCCCTGCATGATCATCTTGTTGATGTCGATGAGGGCCTCGAAGTCGTCCTCGCCGCGCATCACGGCCGACGAATGCTTGCTGACGAACAGGCTGATCGAGATGATCTGGGCGCGCAGGGACTTGTCCATGGCGTTGTCGGGGCTGGCGCAGTCGGTGGCCAGGGTCGACCACAGGCGACGGTTCCAGTCGAGGGCGTCGATCCGCGTCGCGACGTCGGAAGGATCCACCGTCGAGGCGTACATCAGCGCCCGGGTGACCTGCCCGAACAGCCGATATTCCATCTCGCGCGGGTTTTCAGCCCGCGTCGCCGCGGTCTTGTACGCCTGAAGCGACATTCGCCAGACCTTCCTCGTAATCCACCAGTTTCCGGGCCGCCATCAGGGCCTTGTAGTACTCGCGCGACATCACGTAGCGCGACGCCGCCACGCAGTCCGCCAGCACCTGCGGATTGCGCGTCGCGCCCATGAACTCGGTCAGCCGCATGGCGAACTCGTCGTAGACCTTCGGAGCGGCGCTCTCGTCGAGGTACATCATCATCACGGGGAAGTAGACGCGCCGGGCCGGCGTATTCACCTCCTCCGGCTGCATGATGTCCTTCTCGCGCAGGACGCTGGCCTTGTTCTGCAGGATCAGGACGCCGCGGCGGTCGCCATTCTGGACGACGGCTCCGTTGAGAACGAATTTCTCGCCGGGTTTCAGCGACAGCTTCAGCGGCATTCGGGGCGTCTCCTGAACAGGCGCACGGCGACGTTAGGAAGCCGGGAACGAACGCAGGCTAAAGAGTCGTGGTTAACCATCCCTTGTGGTCCCCTTGGTCAAGTCGCCGGATCACCGCAGGATCACCGCATGTCCGCCGTCGAGTTGTCGCCCGAACAGGTTCACGCCTTCGCCCCCGTCGCACAGGGGGTGGCCGGCGACTCCGCCTCGCCCGAGGCCATCCGCAAGCTGTCGCGGCAGCTGGCCAGTCCGAAGCTGGGGGTGAAGGCCCAGCGCAAGGCGCTGGAGAAGCTCAAGGCCGGGCTGATGGCCATCCGGGCCGGGGATTTCGAGCTCGGCGCCAGGCGGGCGCTTGAGGCCCTGAAGATGGACGAGACCAGCGGCCTGGCCTGGCACGTGCTGGCCATCTGCCGCGAGAAGTCGGGCGATCTGGGGCAGGCCCTGCTGGCCTATGAGGCGGCGCTGAAGCTGCTGCCCAACGAGACCGACGTCGCCCACGATCTCGGCCGGCTGGCGCAGCAGATGGGCTATCTGGAAATCGCCGAGAAGCTGCTGCTCAAATACCTCGCGGCCGATCCGGGGCATGTCGAGGCGACCAACAATCTGGCCTGCGTGCTGCGCGACCAGAAGCGCTATGGCGACGCCATCGAGACGCTGCGGGCGCTGCTGGGGGTCGAGCCCGAATCGCCGGTGCTGTGGAACACCCTGGGCACGGTGCTGAGCGATCAGGGCGACATGGGCACGGCCCTGACCTTCTTCGAGGAAGCGCTGCGGCACGATCCGGGTTTCGCCAAGGCGCGCTACAACCGGGCCAACGCCCGCCAGCCGCTGGGTGACGCCCCCGGCGCGCTGGAGGACGTCGAGGCCGCCCTGCCCGGCGCCGAGAGCCCCTATGAGCGGGCGATGATGCAGATGGCGCGGGCCATGCTGCTGATGACCCTGGGCCGGATTCCGGAGGGCTTCGAGGCCTATGAGGTGCGGCTGGACCCGCACCTGCCCGAGGCGATGCGGGTCGCCGTCGACGCCCCGCGCTGGGATCCGAAGGGCGAGGACATCCGCGGCAAGCGGCTGCTGATCGTCGGCGAGCAGGGGCTGGCCGACGAGATGGTGTTCGGGACCTGCATCGGCGACGCCATTGAGGCCGTCGGGCCGGAAGGCCAGGTCTTCGTGGCGGTCGAGCCGCGCCTCATCGGCCTGTTCCAGCGCGCCTTCCCGGCCGCGGTGGTGGGGGCGCACCGGTCGGTCAAGCTGGAGGGGCGGATCACCCGCTACGTGCCCTTCGCGGAGGCGCTGGAGGGCGGCGTCGACGCCTGGAGTCCGATGGCCTCGCTGCTGGCGGTGTTCCGATCCTCGATCGACGCCTTTCCCGAGCGGCGCGGCTATCTGGTTCCCCAACCGGACAAGGTGGCGCGCTGGAAGGCGGAACTGGAAGGGCTGGGCCCCGGGCTGAAGATCGGGCTGCACTGGAAGAGCCTGGTGCTGACCGGCTCGCGGGCCCGCTATTTTTCCAGCTTCGAGCGCTGGCGGCCGGTGCTGACCACGCCGGGGGCGGTCATGGTCAACCTGCAGTGCGGCGACGTGAGCGAGGATCTGGCGGCGGCCGAGGCGGCGGGGGTCCGGATCTGGACGCCGCCGATCGACCTGAAGGACGACCTGGAGGACGTGGCGGCGCTTTCGGCGGCGCTGGACCTGGTCATCGGACCGGGCATCGCCGGGACCAATCTGGCGGCCGCCGTCGGCGCGACCGCCTGGATGATCACGGCGCCCGACGACTGGCATTTCCTCGGCACGGAGCGGTATCCCTTCTATCCGCACCTGCGCTATTTCCGGCGCGACAGCTTCGCGGACTGGGAGGGCGCCATCGCCCGCGTCCGCGAGGCGCTGGAGGAAGCGGTCGCGGCGGGGAACGCGGGCTGACGCAGGGGCGTTGATCTCCCGAAGCAGGGAGAAGTCGGATGCCGCAACTGGACGACTATTCGGACGACCAGGAACAGTCTGAAACCTTTGACGAAACCCACATCGACGATGAGGGTGACGGCGACGTGCTGCTGGACGAGGCCGACCCCGTGCTGGACGTCACCCAGGCCGACGGCGACGCCGACGAGGAGGACGCCGACGAGGACTCTGTCGACGACCTCGACGACGAACTGGGGGCCTCGGGCGTCGAGGCCGAGGCGGACGCCCTGCTCGGCGTAGAGGGCCAGCGCCTGACCGAGATCGATGGCGAGAGCTCCGGCGTCAGCGGACCGGACGAGATCGAACTGGTCTATTCCGGCCTGATGCGGAACTCGCGCGGCGCCCAGGCCAGTGCGGCCCACTGGGAGGCCAAACGCCTGTCGGACGACGACATCTCCGATCTCGGCTACGGCCCCGACGGCGACGAAGACCATCCCTCGAACTGAGGAGACCGAGATGACAGAACCCCATAACCCCGACCATCAGCAGGCCCCCGCCGACGACCAGCCCTACGCCCGCAAGGCCGAGCGCAAGGAGGGCAAGCCCGACCAGCTGTGCGAGGACGAGCGCAAGGCCGAAAGCCACCAGGAAGCGCTCGTCGATGAAAGCATCGAGGAGACCTTCCCGGCCAGCGATCCGCCGACCGGCAAGCACATCACCTGAGGGCCGTCCAGGCAGCAGGCAGCAGGCAGCAGGCAAGACTCCGGGCCGTTTGTTTCCAAACGGTCAGGGAGGGCGCGGGGCGGCCGGGCCTCGCCCGGTTGCGAATGAGTTTACCGTTTCGACGAGACAGGCTGCCCCGCGCAGTCGTTTTCCACGCGCCCTCCGGTTGGCGGCCCTGACATTCGGGCCTAGCCGGATCATCCGCCGGGGCCATTGCTGGCTCCGGCGCGGGGCGGACATGACG